>NZ_JBFUIN010000018.1:0-35651 GCF_056401855.1 Bacillus sp. P4_D3 | reverse complement strand
GTGGAATCATGATGTTGACCATGTACATATYTTGTTCAAGGCACATCCTAATACAGAAATGACAAAATTCATTAATGCTTATAAAAGTGCAAGTTCTCGACTCATTAAAAGAGATTTTCCACAAGTAAAAAAGAAACTTTGGAAAGAGATGTTTTGGTCAAGAAGTTTTTGCTTACTAACTACTGGTGGTCCACCAATAGATGTGGTAAAGAAGTATATTGAAAATCAAGGTGAAAAGTGAGGTGGAATGATATGACAAAGCATAATAAAGCATATAAATTCCGTTTGTATCCAACAGAAGAACAAGCATATCTTATGCGTAAAACCTTCGGTTGTGTACGTTTCGTGTATAACAGAATGTTAGCWGAACGGAAAGAAGCTTACGAAAAATACAAAGATGATAAGGAACAACTAAAGAAACAAAAGCTTCCAACTCCTGCGAAATAYAAAGCAGAATTTGAGTGGTTAAAAGAAGTTGATTCATTAGCTTTGGCAAATGCTCAACTAAACTTGCAAACTGCCTATAAGAATTTCTTTAGTGGTCAAAATGACTTTCCTACATTCAAAAGCAAAAAAGGTAGAAAATCATATACAACGAATGTAGTAAACGGAAATATTATGTTGCTWAMTGGTCATATCAAATTGCCAAAATTGAAAATGGTACGTATCAAACAGCATAGAGAAATACCACAAGACCATATGATCAAGTCATGTACGATTTCTATGACACCTACTGGTAAATACTATGTGTCCATCTTGACTGAATACGAAAAAGAGATTGTACAAAAAGAAGTAGAAACAGTTGTTGGATTAGACTTTGCGATGGATGGATTATACGTTAGTTCTGAGGATGAGAAAGCCAACTATCCTAAGTTTTATCGTAAAATGTTAGACCAATTAGCAAAGGTACAACGAGTATTAGCAAGACGTTCTAAAGGCTCAGAACGTTGGAACAAACAACGTATTCGTGTAGCGAAATTACATGAAAAAGTAGCGAACCAACGAAAGAATTTTCTTCATCATGAGTCTAAAGAGTTAGCTATTAATTTTGATGTTGTAGCTATTGAAGACCTAAACATGAAAGGGATATCGCAATCACTTCATTTTGGAAAAAGTGTTGCTGACAATGGTTGGGGTATGTTCACTTCTTTTTTAGCTTATAAACTACAAGAACAAGGCAAACAACTTGTGAAAATAGACAAATGGTTTCCTTCCACAAAAACATGTAGCAATTGTGGAATTGTGAAAGATATATCATTGTCTGAACGAGTATATTCTTGTATATGTGGTATAAATCTCGATAGAGATTATAACTCAGCTATCAATATCAAAAATGAAGCAATACGTCTATTAGCGTTAGCATAAATAGCAATAAAATAACCTTTGGAACAAGGGAGTTAGCTCGGCTGTCTAAGGACTAATTCGTTAGCTATCAAAAGTAACGACTAACCGAGAAGCCCCCACTTCAGACAGTCCGTTAGGACGTTAAGTGGCGGGTGGTTCACGGTTGTTGCATATATTTTATTAAGTATTGGAATTTTTAAAGATTATTTTGGCAGGGTTAGCGAGGATTGTGAAGAAACATAGTGTGATTGTAAAAATATACAAAAACAAAAAGCATATAAGGATGAGTTGTAAGTGAACTATTGGAAAGGAAGTGGGGAAATCATGATACATCGATATGAAATTGATTTTTCTGTGATGTATGATGGCAAGGTAACAGACTTACAATCAGCAATTATTCCAGCACATTCTTTAGAAGAAGCAAACAAGAAATTACAATCGGAAGTAAAGCGGAGGTTAGGGAAATGTCGTGTCAAAATTGATCATATAAGTTTACTTGTTTCAGAGGATAGTCGATACACAATTGGATGAAATGAGGAGAGGAGTATTGCAATCAGCAAGGCTTTTTTATTGCTAGAGCTTGATGGAAAGCGAACAATTACAGAATTAGTATATCTATCTCGACAAGATTGGTCAGAAAATGGTCATATTTTAAATTAGAATATCTATACGAGTGTGGATGGTCTTAAGTAAGAAAAAGTATCGTCTGGAACATGGGAAAGTGATAAGGATAAAAAAACAGTAACATTTGAACCGGTTGCTGCTAAATATGTAAAAATAGAAGTGACAAATGGAAAGAATGGATATGCTTCTGCAGCTGAGGTAGAGATTTTGGGGTATTAAAAGTATGTTTGAACTTAACCATCATCTGTAAAAAAACATATATTTTCCGCGGTATTTGCTTTAGATTTCTCGTCTAATATTTAAAGAAATCCGATTAGAAAATGAGTAAATCTTCCTTACAAAAATGTCACATTCCTGTAAGGTTATTAGATAGTTTAGCTACTTTTTCCATGTCATAATAAAGACATAAGAAACGCCAAATAAAAATTATAAGTTATAGGAGAGGGTCAATCATGATTGTAACAACAACGCAGGGAATTCAAGGGAAAGAGATTAGTGAATATATTGATATTGTAAATGGTGAAGCTATTATGGGTGCGAATATTGTTCGCGATTTATTCGCTTCAGTTCGTGATGTTGTCGGTGGTCGTGCTGGTGCTTATGAAAGTAAATTAAAAGAAGCACGTGATATTGCAATGGACGAAATGAAAGAACTTGCAAGACAAAAAGGTGCTAATGCAATCGTTGGTGTTGACGTAGACTACGAAGTTGTTCGTGATGGTATGTTAATGGTTGCTGTAAGCGGTACGGCTGTACGTATATAATAAGATAGAAAACAGGCTCTCCCCGTAAAGTGTATATGCTTTACGGGGATTTTTTTGTTGAGAAAATTTTGGGAGTATACCCACAAGGCCGCTTGTACACATGTAATCTCAAAATAACATGCATAATTTCATTTAAGTCCGTATTTAAACATCTTGCAAAAGCGGTAAATAAATGTACACCGAGGTTCCTACTCCAACTTTACTTGTTATACAAATTCTGCCCTGATGACTTTCAATAATTTTGTAACTAATCATTAAACCGAGACCTGTTCCTTTTTCTTTCGTACTATAAAAAGGTTCAGCAAGTTTTGCAATTCTTTCTTCCGGAATACCAATCCCCTCATCTGAAATACAAATTTCCACCTCATTGTTACTTACTTTCTTAGTGGTAATGATTATGTCTCCCCCATGTGGCATTGCTTCAATCGAATTTTGTAAAATATTGATAAACACTTGTTTTAATTGTTTTTTACAACAATCAATATATACAACGTCAGGATCCGTTTGGAATGTGACATGAATATTTGTCATAATTGCCTTTGTGTTAATTAATGATACAACGTTTTCTAAAATTACATCGATGCTCTCTTGTTCAAAAGAACATACCTCAGGCTTAGCAATCGATAAAAATTCATGAATAATAGATTCAATGTGCTCAATTTCAGAAAGTATGAGTTGAAAATATTTTGATTCATGTTTCATTTGTATCTCTAATAATTGTATAAATCCTTTAATAACAGTGAGTGGGTTTCGCACTTCATGTGCAACCCCTGCAGCGAGTTGACCGACAGTAGCTAATTTATCTGATTTATTTAATAGTTCCGCTGTCTTTTTCCGCTCTGTAATATCGCGAACCATAACCATCACTTTATCTGTTAATAGCGGTAAACATCGTGYTTCAAAAAAGTAAATACTATTATGCATGAGCAAGGAGTAATCTACAATTTCTATGGAATTATTCTGCTGTACCCTTGCAATTGCTTCTTGTAGCTGCAGGGCAACATCTAAAGGTAACACATCCTGAAATTTTTTATACATAAATTGTTCGGCAGGTACATAAAATCTTGATGGACAGCCAGCTTTATAATCAACGATTACTCCGTCAAGTCTTGTTAAAAAACATAAGTCTGGAAGTGCTTTAAAAATTAATTCTAACTCTGAAGATTTTTCTATAAGTTTCTCTTCTACCTGTTTCCGATGCGTGATATCAATACCAACTGCCCAGTGACTGTATCCAGGAACAGGGAATTCTTCTGAAAGGTTTGACCACAGGATTGTTTTTTCATCACCGTTTTTACAAGTAAGTGTCATTTCCCAATCACGAAATTTTTTACCGAGTTCAGAAAATCCATGAAGTAACTGGTTCCGATACGTTTCATCTGGATAAAGTAGTTCTAACGCGCAAGGATTGTTAATAATTTCAGCGGCACTATAACCTGTTACAAGTTCACACTCTCGGTTCCATATGACAATATTCCCTTCTTCATCACAAGCATCAACCATAACGGGCATGTGGTGTAAAATCGTATATAATTTTTCAGCAGGGATAGATTGATCTTCCTGCAATTGCTGTAATGTATTCATTCCTTTATTCGTTATAATCGTTGCAAGGGATTTAAAGTATATAGTGCAAGATTCAATACTATCTTTAGGCGACAAAATCACAAAATCACCAATTGTATTTTCATTGAATATAATAGGGACATGAATTTTTGTATGTAAATGTATATCAGAGGACGGTGTGCCGTAATGAAATATGATTCCTCCGTTGCAATCAAGCAGCTGATGTGAAATCTGTGTTAAAAGATAAAAGTGTTCTGCCATAGTTTGTATTTCTGTTACGTCAATAATCTCGGTCAGTTTGTACATATTCTCTCACCCCTATGTATGTAAACATGCATATGTGTTATTTTTTTAATTTTCTTAGTTTTTCTATTATACAAATTAAATGTGTCGAGGTACACAGAAAAGAGGGGTTATTTTAATTTTCAAATGATTCCCGTCAATTTTTCATAAAAATGCTTTCCAAAAACTCACCTTAAAAACTATCTCCCTGATAGGTGCTTTTTTGAATTACTACCTCAACTATCATAAACAATAAATGCAATCTTTACAGAAAAAAACAACTTGGACAAGGACAAGTTGTTTTTTTCTAAAGGGCACAGCAAAGAAAGAGTGGAGGAAAAAATGCATACACACATGTCAATGATTTAAAGCAAACTGACGAATAAAACTAAAAATTCCGACAATTATATCGCTAAGGGTTTTTGTATACTCTTTCTTTGTAATTATAAGTCTAGCATGAAAATAAAAATAAAACAACAAAAATATACAATTTTCTGTTAAATTCGACATTTTTTCGCGAGTTACCATTTCCACATTAAGCATCAGTTACTAAAATATTTATTTTTTAAAGGTATTTAGGTATTAATAAAATTTACATAATACCTATTATCGGTAACTATGTAAACCTAAAAATATTCTTAAAGACTGCTTTTTTGGTTCTGGTGCAAAAAATCTCTTAAACTTGGACATACTGATACTAGTACTCTAAAAAGGACGTGATTAGTATGGAAAAGCAAAACCTATTCAAGTGGAAACATTATCAGCCTGAACTGATCTTATTAACAGTAAGATGGTACCTGCGGTACAATTTGAGCTTTCGTAACCTGGTGGAAATGATGGAAGAACGAGGGTTATCAATCGCTCACACAACAATTATGCGCTGGGTTCATCAATATGGACCTCAATTAGAAGAGAAAGTACGCTATCATCTTAAATCAACAAATGACTCATGGAGGGTCGATGAAACCTATATCAAAGTAAAGGGTCAATGGATGTATTTATATCGTGCTGTAGATTCCGAAGGGAACACCATTGATTTTTATCTAAGTAAATCAAGAGATAAACAAGCAGCCAAGCGCTTTTTCAAGAAAGTCTTGGCTTTTTCGTACGTGTCTAAACCTCGTGTGATAACAGTAGATAAGAACCCTGCCTACCCTGTAGCGATTCAAGAGTTAAAAGAAGAGAAACATATGCCTGAAGGCATACAATTAAGGCAAGTTAGATATCTCAATAATATAGTGGAACAAGATCATCGTTTTATTAAGAAACGCGTGCGTTCTATGTTGGGATTCAAGTCATTTAAAACAGCAACTTCTATATTGAGAGGTGTTGAAGCCATGCATATGATCAAAAAAGAACAGATTGATTTACGGGACCAATCTGTTCAAAATCAGAAAGAATTCATCCATCAATTGTTTGGACTGGTAGCATAAAATGCAATTCTGTTAGGGATATATGCACTTTATTCTCTTTTATTTTATTTTTGCACCAAAACCAATTGTGAGTAATTGCTATAATTCATTGTACGTTGAAAAAACGAAGTTTGGCTGCAAACTATGTAAATATAAAATGAAATGATAATGAGAATATTAGATGTGTCTGTATCACTTGGATGAAATCACTAGTAACAAAAAACCTTCATGCAATGATTATTGCGTGAAAGTTTTTTACAAGTTTACTTATTTTTTTGTCTCATTGACCCATTTAATAATGTCCTGAATGACGTACTCGGGAACATTTGCAGGAATTTCATACTCACTAGGAAGACTTAAATCACCATCTCCTTCTGTAAAGGCATGGTTCAATTTCGGATATGTTTTGAACTGAATATTCCCGCGGTTTGAGAGTCCTTCTTGCCATCTTGTAAATTCATCTTTTACTGTTACTTGATAATCGCGTGCTCCTTGCAGAATCAATAATGGTTCTTTTTGTGTTTTTGCTTCCTCAACAGGGCGCCAGCGAGCAACATCATACATGAAATGCGGGGATGGATAATTGTAACCAGTTGGTGGGTGGTCTGGATCAAAAGTAGGATCCTGGTAATAGGCGAATTGTCTTTTTAGTTCATCGATTACTTCCTTTGGTGCCCCGAGGTATTGATACTGATCAATGAGCATATCAGTCATAGGTCGTGCGGGTGGTGCTAGTAATATACTGCCTCGAACAAGTGAAGAAGGTGCTTTGCTCAGTATACGCGGCATCGCGCCACCTCCTTGGCTATGTCCGAGAATGAAAATGTTACTTGGGTCAATGCCTTCTTGCTGCGCTGCTGATTTTGCTGCGTATATGGCATCTTCTGTTGTATCTCGGTCTAAGGTAATAGGTTCCGCACTCATCTTTAATGTGTGTTCTAAAGAACGTTTTTCATAGCGTAAGACTGCAATCCCGTTAGATGAAAGGCCCGCTGCAAGGTCTCTAAACAATTTTGTCCCCATGTTTGTACTATCACGATCATTCATACCAGAACCATGAACAAGAACAACAACGGGCACCTTTTCACCAGGCTTATGTTTCGGAATCGTTAACGTGGCTGGTAAAGGGTATGTAGAATTTCCAATTACGATTTCTCGTTCTTGATAGGAGTCAGGTCGATCATAGATAGGATGCGGTATGGCATATGTTTTTTTAGGTGTCCTTTGCCCAACGTCATCTACTTTCCCGCCTGGTGTGAATCTAAGCAAAACTGGAATCGTAGTTCCTTCGAACTCTATTGGAATCTCAACTGTCTGATGAACCAAGTTACGTTCTTTTACTTCTGCTGTTCCGATGTTTTTAATTCCACCACCACTACTTTGTGTCCACCAATCTTGCAATTTTTGTGCAGTAAACTTCGACTGAAAAGCAGTGGATGTTAATTGCAGGGCTTCTGCATATTTACCTTGCTGGAGATATTCAAAAAATAATGTCGTACGATCGGTTAAAGTGATTTGTTTCTTTTCTACAGATTGTTCCGCGCGTGTATCCGCGTGAATAGGCGATGTAATTGGAAAAGATGAAACCCCTAAAGATAAGAGAAGGGTAATGGAAAGTGCTGATTTTTGTATGTTCCGTTTTTTTGTCATGTTTTAACCTCCAAAATGCGATAGTAAGAAATAGGGATGGTAATTAGTGGAATGGATCCCTCTTGGAGTTTCGGTACATGTAAGGGGGAATCCTGCATAAATATCATAAAAAGCACGTTTGAAATAGTAGGGGATTATAGCAACGTATAGATACACGAACCCGCGCTATACCATAGAAATCAATAGTTTTTCTAACAACTATTACAATGCCTGCATCTTAGAATGAAAATAAATGGTCCATTTTTATACTAAATCACAAACTAACATATATCTTACCACCGCAGCAATCTAATTCATTTGGTGGGAACTATGGTTTGTTATGTTGATACATACGAGTCATGTGGTGTGAGTTTGTATTGTAATCGTGTAATAGTAGGGAAAGGTAGGCTGCTGGAAACCCGCTGATATAAAGGTATCCACAATCGCTTACTTTTACTTAGTTTACATAACCTATCTTATCAGAAGTTGTGGAAATTAGAGGGGAGTCAGTCTCAAAATGAAAAGAATCCTTATCTTATTGAGACAGTTAAAAGAATTTCAAAGCTATATTTTCAATTCTGTATTAGAATTACATTGGGCTCAACTTTTACATAAAACAAGAGTAATAAAGAACATTTTTGACGTAAAAAGCAATAAAAGAAACCATCTCTTTCGATATTATAAACATCTTAGTTTCGAATATAATACAGCCGATTTACCCCTAAGGGATTAACTTAGCTGTTTTGTCTTAAATTTAACTAAATGTGTGTTGTTATGTTGTTTGCACTCTATTAGTAAACGTACAATAAACAAAGATATGTAAAAGCGGACAGATCTGGAATCAAAAAATATTACTTACTGATGAAAAGTGAATAATAAATTCTGTTGGATGAACATAAAAGAATTGAAAGAAGGGAGAAAAAACAAACCCTCAACAACTTCGCACGAAATACCAATTTTACGCATAATAATGCGATTATATAAAAATCAAATACAGTATCTAGGGATTTCAAGCTCAAGTGCACGAATCTTAGTATATTTATACACGCCATATAATTCATATTTCATATAAGAATAATCAAATGCTGAATGACTCATAAGCAATTTTTATAGTGAATTACATTTTTATTTATAAGAGCTTTTCTTGTGTTGATCTAACTAACTCCTGATTAACCTTGATTAAATTAACCAATTCACATTTTATAACGACTTTTAAACTGTTTTCATGTAATCATTTTATTAGAATTTATATTTGAAAATCGTTTTATTTTATATACATATATAATTTTTATAGCCAAATATGAATTTATCACTTGGTTATCTATAACTTTTATTAGAACAATTACACTTTCCCATTCAATTTCGAGTGAATTTTAGTGTTTCATAATTTAATTATGTAAATAAGTTCGTGTAAAAATTGAATTTAACGCGAACTTGTGTTCGTGTATATTTTCTGTTATAGTATATATGAGGTGATTTTTATGGATTACAGCAAGCAACGTCAAAAATCAGTACATCGTAAGAAATTATACGAGAATATAAATGAAATGCCCTTTTACATAGAAGAATTTGTGGAGTACAAAGAATTGCATGATGCCTCTCCCTCCACTCTACTGAATTATGTATATGATTTTAGAGTCTTCTTTAATTGGCTATTATCTGAACAAATTATTGAATTTAAGCCCATTAAAGACATATCCTTCTCTGATTTGGAGAATTTAAAGAAAAAAGATGTTGAGAACTTTATGAGGTTTTTAAAACTACAACAAAATATGCAGAATTCCTCTGTTAACAGAAAAATTTCAGCCTTAAAGTCTTTATTTAAGTACCTTACCTCCCTATCAGAGAATGATGATGGAGAATGTTATTTTTATAGAAATGTAATGGCTAAAATTGAAATACATAAAGATAAAGAAACATTAAATGCCCGTGCAAAACGTATGAGATCTAAAATATTTCATAATGATGACGATCAAGAGTTTTTGAATTACATTAAGTACGAACATGAAAAATCTTTAACAAAACATCAGTTGTTCTATTTCCTAAGAGATAAAGATCGTGATGTAGCTATTCTCTCCCTCTTTCTTGGTAGTGGTATTCGTGTAAGTGAATTGGCCGATCTTCGTATGGAAGATATAAACTTAAAAGAAAGGCTAATTGATGTAATCCGAAAAGGAAACAAAGAAGATTCTGTATGGATTACCCCAATTGCATTGAATGATCTTGAAAAGTATATGGAAATTAGAGATAAGAAATATGCTCCAGGGAAAGAATTAAAAAATGTATTTTTATCGAAGTATAAACATACTGCACAGCCTCTTTCGGTTAGGGCTATCCAAGATATAGTAGAAAAATATACTAAGGCCTTTGGTAAAAGAATGTCTCCTCATAAATTAAGACATACATTGGCAAATAAGTTATATATGGAAGAAAAAGACTCGTTACAAGTGATGCAGCAACTTGGGCATACTAGCCAAGATACGGCCTTATTATACACACAGCTTGGAGAAACAACTATTAAAGATAGCTTAGGCAGAATAGGAAAGAATAAATAATAAAAGTTCAGCAATGCGTAATTGCTGGACTTTTATTATTCCCCCCAAAAAAGCACCCCACTGGATGCTTTTTTTGTTCTCTCTATAATTCGCTTAGTAGTCTCTTTTCCATTTCTAAAAGGTTTGCTTGCTGCACCTTATTAATTTCTTCTATTTTATTTTGACCCCATCCTAAAATCAGCATGGGGTTATGTGTGTTTGAAGTTTTAAAATTAAATACCTATATAGTCACTCTACACCTGCCCTTTAGTTTAAGTGCAATCCTTCACAAATATTAAATTTTGCTTGGGATTCTTATTCCATTAAATGGTCCAATACAAAAGAAAGAGCACAATTCTTATTAGAGAATTGTGCCCAATTGTTGAAAATCAATTAATTCATTTTTTTTTAAACTTCCCCCTATTAAATTTCAATAAGTATAGGTACAATCATTGGTTTTTTCTTAGTATGTGTATATACATATTGTCGTATTGATTTTTTTATTTGTTTTTTCATTACATTCCATGAGTTTCTATTTGCTTCTTGTAGCTCGTTAACAGTTTTTATAGTAAGTCGATTAACGTCTCTTCGGAGTTCCGAGAAATCTCTATCCACAAATCCACGAGAAATGGTATCGGGGTCAGAAATCAACGTTCCTTCCGCTTTGCTCATAGTTAAAATAATCATGAGCATCCCATCCTCTGAAAGTTGTTTGCGGTCTCGTAACACAATTTCCCCAATATTATCGACATCCGCCCCGTCTATGTAGGTATTCCCCACCGGTATTTTCCGGGTCTGACGGGCAATGGTATGTTCAATATCGACGACATCCCCATTATTGATGATAAACGTGTTTCCTTGCTCTACTCCAACGGATTCCCCTAACAAACGGTGATGGTGCAGCATTCTAAATTCACCGTGAATGGGAATAAAATATTTTGGTTTCATTAATGTAAGCATTAGTTTTAAATCTTCTTGATAACCATGGCCAGAAACATGCATTCCGGATGTACTTCCTGATCCATAAATCACTTTGGCTCCAAAGGCAAATAAGTTGTCTACGATACTCGTGATATTTCGTTCATTCCCGGGTATTGGACCTGCTGCAAAGATAACCGTATCTTCAGGTAAAATGTCGACACCGCGAAAGTTTCCTGTGGACAGGCGAGCAAGAGCAGCCAATGGTTCTCCTTGACTCCCCGTGCATAAAATGGCCACCCTTTCAGGAGCCATTTCATTGATTTCATGTGGGTCAATTAACATTCCATCTGGAACTGTTAAATAACCACGTTCCATAGCAACCGCTACGACATTAACCATACTTCGTCCAAGCAACGCAATTTTTCGATTTGTTTTTTGTGCTGCATTCACGACTTGTTGAACGCGACTAATATTTGAAGCAAAGGTAGAAAGAATAACTTTGCGTTCGGCTTTCATGAAAGCTGCTTCCACATGTTCACCTACTATTTGTTCCGATGGGGTCAAACCAGGACGCTCTGCATTGGTACTCTCAGATAATAGAAGCAAGACCCCTTCTTTGCCGATTGCAGCCATTTTATGAATATCCGAATTCTCATTATTCGCAGGGGTTAAATCGAACTTGAAGTCCCCTGTATGTACAATATTACCCTCTGGTGTGTGAAAGACTATTCCCAAGCAATCAGGAATACTATGGGTCACTTTGAAAAAACTTACCCTTATTTCTCCAATTGTCAAGTTTGAGTTTGAGTTGATTTCAATAAGTTCACTTTCTCTTAGGAGTTTATGTTCTTTTAATTTGATTTCAATTAATCCTAGTGTGAAGCGTGTGGCATAAACGGGTACATTCACTTTTTTTAAGAAGAACGGGATCCCCCCGATATGATCTTCATGTCCATGTGTGACAATTAAAGCCCTGACTTTATCTTTATTTTCTACTAAATAAGCTATATCAGGGATAATCAAATCAATTCCTAATAAACTTTCATCTGGAAACTTATTGCCACAGTCGATAATCACGATATTGTTTGAATATTCAATTGCATACATATTTTTTCCGATTTCATTCAATCCGCCTAAGGCGAAGATAGATAATGCATTCTCTATTGTACTCAAATTTATAACCTCCCATTTTAAATATAATCTTAGTATGCCCTTTAGGTTTCCCTTTATCAGTAGGTTGAATGCTCGAGATTCCTAGAAAAAAGGGAACTTTAGACTTGTTTTTACCTAAATATACTGACTACAACATTGATGTCTTCGTTTCACACATTGTTATCGAGGTCTTTCCTCCCATGGAGACAGCTGCTATTGAAATCACTCATGGTTTTCGATTCTTAATAAAGATGCAATTCTTTTTTAAGAAATGCGCCCGATAATGGAAGATCGTTATGCAGAAGTCATGCGGCACTTACATTGTAGAATAGCCCTCTAAAACAGAAGAAGCTCTCCTCATACTAATTGCATAGCTTAGGGTGAGAACAAATTCTTCTAAATCATATCTACGTGCATTGGAAAAACCGTTGTCTTCACCTTTAACACTGAATCCACATCTCATCAGAACCTTAAGGAATACTTCAAATTATTAGCTTGATGGACATGGGACGACACCCTAATATGCTTGGACTAAAATCATTGCAAACAGCTAAAAAGGTGATTGCAAGAATAGAAGTTATGCATATAATCAAAAAAGGACAAACTCTCCAAGATGAAAAGTTTGTCCAAAACCATGATCTCTTTGGTTCAACAATATAAAATTCAGTTCCGCTAGGAATCTTTCGTTCTTTTTTCATATCTCACTATTTTTGCATCAGAACTAACAATAGTGAATTAGAATAATGACTTAATACTTGCTAGGACGGTAAGGATACCTATAATAATGACAAATACATTGCTCATTTTCCCTCTATATTTAGCTAGTACAGGCACTTTACGAATTGCATACATTGGTAATAAACATAAGATAGCAGCAACTAACGGTCCGCTAAGGGCATCAATGATTCCAAGAATACTTGGATTTGCATAAGCAACATACCAGCATGTTAATACGACAAAAGTAAGAATCATTGTCTTAACTGTTTTTTCTCCTATATCTTTCCCGCGTGTTTTACCGGACTTAATAATCATGTCACGCATTACTTCATATGCTCCTATATAATGGCCAAGGAAAGACTTTGTAATAGCCACAAAAGCAATGATAGGAGCTGCAATCGTGATTACAGGCGAATTAAGCTCATTAGCAAGATATGATAGGATTGACAAATTCTGTTCTTTTGCCATCATAAGATCATTTGGAGTCAAACTCAAGGTACTGCTCCAAACAAAGAACATAACAACAGCGAATGTCATGATATAACAAACTTTTTGTATTTGAGCACATTTGGCATCAGTAGCTTCTATTCCATACGTAGTTCTCTGTTTCATAACAAATGACGAAATCATAGGAGAATGATTAAACGAGAATACTATGATTGGTAGTATCATCCATATCGTTCCCAAATATCCTGTTCCTGTTGAAGCAGTAGAAACATTTGAAAAACTAAGCATTGACGTATTCCACTGTGGAATCAAAGATATTGAGATAAAAAGTAGAGAAGCTATGAAAGGATATACAAGTATGCTCATTATCTTTACAGTGATATCTTGACCAAAATTTAGTATAGCGATAAGACCGAGTACTAATACAAGCGATAAAATGGCCCTTGGAGGCTCCTGCATGTGCAATTGATGCACGATAAAACTACTTGCAGTATTTGTAAGTGCAACAGAATACATTAGCACGATTGTATAAATTGAGACGAAATATACTATGTTAAAAATGATACTTGCCTTATTTCCAAAATACTCTCTTATTGTACCTGTAATCCCCTCTTCAGCAGAATTGGAAGCATATATCATTTTAGCAAGCGCCCTATGTGAGTAATACATAACTGGATATGCAAGTAATGTAATTAGTAGTAATGATAATACCCCCCCTGAACCTGCATTAATCGGTAAAAAGAGTACTCCTGCTCCAATGGCTGTTCCAAAAAGGCTCAATGCCCAGGTAGTATCCTGTTTATGCCACTTTGTAGGATCTGGATATTTCTCATTTTTTACTGCAGTATTTTCAGCCTGAAATTCTATTTTTTTTGCAGTATTCCCATTCATATAATAATTCCTCCTTGTGTCCTATTCTTCCGTCTCTTTTTAAGGCTTAGGAATATAGACCGTTCTTGAAAAATGAATTGCTTACAAAGTGCGCCACATCGTGTGTCCTTCTTCTAAGTTGATCAAAATCGAAAAATTCGCTAGTCATCAACCTGATGGGTTTGTTAGCTCTTACAAAACACTTTAATTATATAGTAGTATATTTTAGTGATAATGGCTCTCAATATAAAGACATCCTTAGGAGAACAATAGAGAATAGGATTGTTAACTATTTCACAATGTTTCCGATAACTGTTTATTAATTTGATTGTTTCTCCCCAAAGATTTTATTTTTAATGGCAATCCCTGTAGGTGTGGCCGCAATTCCGCCTAAACCTGTCTCTCTTAATTCGCGAGGCATCTGTCTTCCGACTCTATACATCGCTTCAATAACTTCGTCTGCATTGATGATATTGTTTACGCCGGCTAATGCGATGTCCGCTGCTGCCAAAGCATTTGCCGTTCCAATGGCGTTTCTCTTTACACAAGGAATTTCTACCAAACCAGCGACCGGATCACAAACTAGACCGAGTAAATTTTGTAATGCGGTTGAGAAAGCTTCAGAAGATTGCTGTGGCGTTCCTCCGGCAGCTTCTACCGCTGCTGCAGCCGCCATTGCTGAGGCACTGCCTACTTCAGCTTGACATCCTCCGTACGCTCCTGAAATACAAGCGTTATTTGCGACTATCGTTCCAAATAACGCTGAAGTGAATAGAAAATGGATCATATCTTCATGAGTTAACTGCAACGTATCTTTAATACTATATAGGACTCCCGGGATCGTCCCACTCGCACCTGCTGTTGGGGTTGCACAAATAGCCCCTAATGCAGCATTTACTTCATTAACACCGATAGCACTTTGAATCCCTAACACCATCAAATCTCCAGAAAGAGTTTTCCTATTTTCTCGATAGTTTTTAATTTTAACAGCATCACCTCCGGTTAAACCGGTCGGAGAAAATACCCCGTCGCCCTCGATACTTTTATTTATGGCATTTTCCATAGTCGTTAAATTTCTTTCCATTTTACTCCAAGCTTCTTCATAAGAAGTTTTAGTTTGTTCGATTTCCTGTTCGATTGCTAATTCATAAATTGGCTTTTGGCTTTTATTAGCTGCATCCACAATTTCTTTTATGGTCATATACATATTTTTTCACCCCTTAAAGTAACTAAAGAATAATGATATTAGCTATATTGCTTAAATTTCCTAATTCCTTTTGAACATAACCAGGCAATAGCGAATCCAAAGCGAATGCATATAAATATTTTCTGTTTTCTTCTAAACTATGAAAGTTGTTAATTTCCACATCATATTGTTTAAAGATCCTGCGTAAGACAAATTCAAAGTCAGCTCTTTCGGAAATCGCAATAATAACTGGCAATGGCCCCTGCAGATCTAAGCTAAATCCGTCAATTTCAACATGTTTGACTTCAATTAATCCACCGCCGACCGAAATACCCATCGTTCTAATACTTCGGCTTTCATCCTCTAAATATACATCTGCCGTATTTGGATGACCAGCAGGACTATCACCCACTTTTTCAATAAAGGTAATGTCAATTCCTTTAGATTCTGCTATTTTAATAGCATCTGGCACTTTGCTGTCATCGGCAGCAAATCCTAATATCCCAGCAATAATTGCAAAATCAGTTCCGTGTCCTTTATGGGTTTCAGCAAATGATTCATAATACCTTACCACGACTTTTTTTGGAAGACCTTGAAATAATTTATTGGCAACTGTCCCAATAGCCAAAGCACCTGCAGTATGTGAACTTGAAGGACCTATCATTACCGGCCCAATCACATCAAAACAACTTTTGTATTTAACAACCTTTTTTTCTTTAATAGATGCTACATTCATGTTCATATAAGCACCCCCATAATTTATTATTTTTAATTGCAGTTGAATCTGAGATATTTGAATGACCAATTCAAAATAAGATCAAGTTGATAACGCTTTCATATTTCGTGTTAATAAATTTCCCTTCTGATCACACACCTTTCTTAGAGTAATCATATCAGTATGTCCAATTTTAGAAGGTTACTTGCAAGGTCTTTAAAATTTTTGCACCAGAACTAGGTTTGATATTTTCTCTAGAGGTAATAGATTATCTCTCGACGCCCTCATTATAACTTGTATATTTATGAGTCTAATATTTTTTTATTTTTAGAAAGATTGAATAAACAGAATCTTGAATGGATAATAAATTACACTTGGCATGTAGCAATTGTGTCCATTGTTTGAAGCTGTATTAGTTAGTAGAAAAGCAAAAATAACACAGAGTTCCTTTCATTAACACATTGATTATATTGGAAAATCATTATAAAGATACCTATACTTTCCTTTGTTGAAACATCTTATTTTAGACGTGAAAGCTGTTGCAATAAATGATTAATGTAGATGGAAAGGAATAAATTAATGAAATATAAAATCATATTCGGATATTAATAATACATTTTGCATTTATATACATTTTCAGAAAAAAGGAACTTCTTTTCGGGGTAGAACCACATCGCTATCAAGCTAAGAATTTTGACTATCCCTAATAAAAACCTAATGTCTTCATGAATTTCTTGAAAATTTCAAATCTAACTGTACCTTTGAAATAAAGTCGTACTGTTTAAAAAAAAGATGTACCGTTTTAAAGAAAGTTGCACCGCTTTATCCCTTTGTATAAAGGGATATTTTTTGTGTGTATGTTTAATTACAAAAAACATTTTGTCAAAAATACTTTACTAATTGTAAGAAATAAATTACAATCTTTTCAAGAGGTGTTGCTATTGTTACATAATAAAATTGTAGTTTGTCGAGCAGAAAAAGGTTGGACTCAAGAAGAACTGGCAAAAAGAGTGGGGATTAGTCGTCAAACTATCGCTACTCTTGAAAAAAATAAATATAATCCTTCTCTAATTCTTGCTTTTAAAATTGCAAATATATTTGAAAAGTCAATAACTGACGTGTTCGATTATCAGGAGGAGTGAGACATATGTTGTGGTTAAAATCTTTATTTTTAGTTTTAATATTCATCAGTCAGATGTATGTAATAAAATTCCAATCAAGTGATGAAGCAAAAGACGAAAGAGGGAGAGAAATCCAATATAAAACAAATAATGTGTTGTATAACATCCTATCTTTAGGTATCATTGCTATTATTATTTTTCAATCGATAGATATTGTTCCTTCAGAATTTCTACCTGATTTATTGTTATATTTTGTGCTTTCATTAAGTGTGCTAGGCAGTATTTTTATATTTATCAACAGGAACAGGAAAAATTACTAATATGAGTTAGGCTTTTTATCTTGTTCTGTTAGGCGATTGAACAAAATATTTCTTTTAAAAAGTGAAATTTATATGCTAATCATGAAGGGATATAGTTAAACAAACAGCTGAGTTTATTTAAGTAGGCCACATAAAATGATCAATCTTTTTTATAAAAAATTAAGGAATCCAAAATTAAAACCCACACATTTTGATTAAACTTTTTCAAAGTGTGTGGGTTTCTTCTATTTATATAATCAATACTTGCAGCAATACTTTGATCAAACTTCAATTCAAACCAATACTAACTACCTTAAAGTCATCGTTTTATCAAAAATTGAAAAGTTTATTACAAGTGGACCGAAAAATAAAGAATCCTTGCGGTACTTCTAGTGTATCTCACCTAACCGAATTATAAATACGCCGTAGTAATGGTACTATTGCTTCTTATCGGGGTAGCACCACACATCGCTATCAAGCTAACAAAACAAAATACCCCCTAAAATGAAAAAAATAGGCTATTCTTTCTGTACAATCATAGGAAAGGATGGCGTTTTTGTATGTCTATTTCTGTATCTGATGAATTACAACTATTTGCTCAAGAAATTCAAAACTTCTTATCTCCAAAATTCTTACGAGATCTTGCTAGAGATGTTGGTTTTGTACAACGAACCAGTAAGTACCAAGCAAAAGGTTCTGTTGCAAAGTTTTCTAAATGAAGCTACACTCTAGAAAAAAGGAACGAGGAGAACCACAAATGCTATATTTAAAAGGAAAACAGTTCAAAAAAGATATTATTTTGGTAGCCGTCGGCTACTATTGCCGTTTTGCTTTAAGCTATCGTGATGTCTCTGAAATTCTGAAAGAACGTGGTGTTTCGGTTCATCCCACAACCATTATGCGTTGGGTTCATGAGTATGGGAACTTGATTTATCAAATTTGGAAGAAGAAAACGAAAAACACCCATTTGTCTTGGAAACTAGATGAAACCTATATAAAAGTCAAAGGGAAATGGTGTTATTTATATCGTGCGATTGATATAGAAGGGCACACATTGGATATTCAACTTCGTAAAAAGCGAGATCATCCGGCCGCTTATGCTTTTATGAAAAGACTAGTGAAAATGTTTGGAGAACCAACGGTTCTCACTACAGATAAGGCGCCCGCATTACTTTGTGCGCTTAAGAAATTACGGAAAAAAGGCCTCTGTAAACACACTACGCATTGTACAATTAAATACCTGAACAATCTTATAGAACAGGATCATCGACAGGTGAATCGTTGTTTTGCCAAATCCGCAGGATTTCAAAGTATTCGTTATGCTTCACGTACGATAAAAGGAATCGAAACCGTTCATACACTATACAAACAAAGGCGAAGTCTTCAAACAGACTCCGCCTTTTCGGTATATCATGAATTACAGCAATTACTAGTAGCCTCATAATATTTCCTCATATATTCATGCCTCTGTTTATCTCTTGAGAAACTTTGCAACAGAACCGAATTTGTTATCTGATCCAAAACCTAAGTCAATTTTATTTAAATCCTCATCATACCCAAATAAAAAATCTTTCCTTTTCCTCTTTTATTATTAGTGTTGACACATAAAAAGAGATTCAGACACAAAAATAGGCTGTGGAGAAGACTTTCTYCACAGCCTGAGAAAACACTTCTCTTAAGATAGAGAAGTGTTTTTCCTTCATTATTGATTAGAGCTARAAGATTGTGATTTTTTTGCAGCTGMTTGYGCATTTTGTTTTTTCACTGCATGCACATCCGWTTCAGTTGCAAATTCTGTACCATAACTAGCATTTGCACTTTGTGCACCTGAAGCTTGTGCTTTCTTTGCCTCTGCTTGTGCATTCGCTTGTTTTACTGCTTGTACATTTGTTTCAGTTGCGAATTCTGTACCATAGCTAGCATTTGTGCTTTGGATGCTAGCACCAGAAGTAGCCTTATTGTAACCTTGTTGTTTTTTGTTCATCTTTCTCACCTCCACAAYCAATAATGTAACCAATCCATTTAAAAGTTATCCTTAATTTTATTTTTAAACTTCCGCACATTATTTCAATATTCATTCAAACTACATATTATGGAGATGAAAGTATGTACATAGGACGAGATATGACTGAACTAACCATGCTTTTAAGAAATGAATGGAAAGAAGACGAAATAACTTTTTTTCAAAATATCCTTTACAAAGGGTACAGATTATGTGTGGCGTTATCCCTATTTTAGGACACAAAGTTCCCAACTTACTTTTAAAAAGTTTAGACTTTTTCGTCTCTTTATCGAGACAAGAAAGTACCTACAAAATTTGAATACTTTTTTCAGTTGCAATTAAAAACAAAATTAAACGTAAAAAATCCCCTAGATATATATGCAGTAATAGCATAAAAAACAARACAGCTACTATTCTTAAAGTAGCTGTTTCCTAATTTATTCATCTTCTATGCATTTGTAGTAAAGATATTGTTAAATTTTCTAAATCTCCATCATTTTTTATTTCCTGTATGACTTTTCCTTCTTTCATAAAGAGTATCCGATCACCAATTTCAGCAGCTACATCCATCATATGAGTGGAAAAAATAATCATTGTACCATTTCTTTTTAATGTCTTTAATATTGTTAAAAACTCATCTACCCAATACGGATCTAGCCCATTTGTCGGTTCGTCTAGTATCAAAATTTTAGGGTTTCCAAGACACGCCTGCCCAAATAAAAGTCTCTGTCTCATCCCTTTAGATAATCTATGCAAGCGTTCATTTTGTTTCTCATTTAATCCTATTGTTTTAATAATGGCTAGTACTTTTTCTTTTCCTATATTTCGAAAGGCGGCATAAAACAATAAAAATTCTTGAACTGTCATATCTTGCTGTGCATGAAAATCATCTGGCATATAACCTATTTCACTCACATACTGTTTTCTATCTTTCTGTAATTCTATATTACCTAATTGAACGCTACCAGTTGTAGGAGTTGTAATTCCAGCTATTATATCAAGGAGCGTACTTTTCCCCGCTCCATTCCCACCACATAATACGATACACTCTCCTTCTTTACTTTGAAATGAAATTGGAGATAATGCTATTTTCTTTTTATATCGTTTACATACTTGGTTAAGATTTAATACTGTCATTTTTTTCTTCTCCTCTCCATTTGCCAGCTCGCCACAAACAAGAACACGGTTGTATAGGTAATACAGTATATTAATAGAACCCAAATAACAGCTTTACTTTGAAAAAATATTACCAGTTGATCATATACTTGTCCAAATATGGCTCCACCACCTAATTGAATTACAAATATAATTCGAAGGAATTCAGCTGGGTTACAAAACAATAACATTTTTATTAGTGGTGCAATCATTGTATATGGAACAAAATTAAGGACACTAATCAAAGCCGTTGGCCACATCATAATAAGAAGGAACCAAACTACAATACTTATCGCTAAAGCTTGCCACCTTGTTATAGAAAAAGAACCGATTGTTATTCCCAGTAATAAAAATAAAAAGATTAGTAAAACAGAGAAGATATACGTTGCTATTACCCAAAACATATCAAAATTACTACCGCTTAATAATCCGATTATTATACTTACACTAAAACTCATTGAAAAAATAGCTGTTTGCGCTATAAATTGCCCAATTGTTTTACCTATTACATATGAAGTGCTCTTTAAAGGATACGTACATAAAAGTCTCCATTTTCCATTTTCTACCTCACCTGCAATAGAAAATGCCCCTATAATTAACATAAGTAATGGCACGATAAATAAAATAAGGTTTACCATTGTCCCAGTTACATTTGTATACCCTGCTAACGCCTGAGTATTTCTTTCCATAACAAATATTAAAGAAAACATAGTTATCCAAAGAAACAAAAACGTGTATGCAAATTTACCTCTTACTGCGCTACGCCATTCTGAATATAATATATTCCACATGCCTACTCACCTCTCTATCGAAAAAGACAACCATAGTTGGTTGTCTTTTTCGAACTATTTTGTTCATAGTAATAGTCTCTTCTTAATGAGAATGTCCACTACCATGATCTTTCTTGTCTTTTCCCATCATATCTTTATTCATTTCCCATTTATGGTCTGCTAGTTCTTTATAAGAAAGGATTTTCCCAGTATGCTTTTCTATAAAGCTATCTGCGTCTTTCTTCTCTTTAAAAGAAATTACATTATAAGCCATTGGCGTCTTAATTGATTTGTCAAATACATATGTAGCTTTATCCACTGCAACCCAATCTTTTGTATTGTAATCTCTTACAAAATTCTCTTGTGTTTTTTCATTTTTATGTTCATCCATCCATTTATACATACAACCAATATCATCAAATTTTAAAGCTTTTCCATTTTCTAAAATAACCTCAGTTGCAAATTGATTATCCATTACTGCCATATTACAAACATCACACTTATCATTTTTTTCATTAATAGCAACTGGCTTAGTTTCTTTCTTGCCACACCCTACTACGGCAAATACAAAACATAAACAAATAGAAAATAACAAATACTTTACTCTCATCAATTTTTCCTCCCTAAAAAGAACAATATACTTCCCATTAGTAACATGCTTACACTCACACCAAAAATGTTTGGCTGAAATCCCATTCCCTTACTTTTTTGCGGAACAATTATGGGACTCATACTAGGCTCTTTGTCTAGCAATAAAGATTGATCTGGAATTTTTATGAAACTTTGTAAAATACGCATCCCTGGTGATTGAAAGAACAACTGATATTCTGGAATATCTTGTGTTAATAGGAGAAAATAGGCATCTGCTTTGTATGGAATATTACTAGTACCTGAACCGTCTGTATCTACTTTTAAAGAAGCGTCCCAATAATTTTTATAGATATTGTTTTCCCTACTTTGTGTAGCTTGCGATTCATTAACATTTCCCATCATTACATTTTGAGTAAATTCATTTGCACTGGCATCTTTAAATTGTAAACCTATAAAATTATTAGAAATTGAGTTACCCATAATAGTGTTGTGATTTGCCTTTTCTACATAAACCCCTACTCTATTATTAGCAATTTCATTTTTTAAAACTTTTGTTTTTGTCGCATCATATAGTAATAAGCCTTGTGCATGAACATTACTTTTATTGTCAATAAAGTGATTTCCTACTACAGATGTTTCCTTTGTCCCCATAATCATAGCACCCGTTGTATTTTCTTCTGATATATTATTTTCAACAACCGTTTTATCAGAATACATAAGATGAATGCCATAACGAGACTGCCAGATTGTATTATCTTTTATTGTATTCTTGTCGCTTTGTTCTAAATAAATACCATCACGGACATTTTGTATTTTGATGTTCTCAATAAGATTGCGATTGGATTTCCATAAATCAATTCCATTGGCACTTCCTTTTCCCGTGATTATACTGTTCTCAATCTTTATATTTTTGGCAGCTTCTAACTTAATCCCCATGTTTGACGTGCGAACTTCCAATCCACTCAAATGATGTTTTTCTCCCAATACAAATATCGCTGACTGATCTTTATTTTCATTACATTGTTCAATTTTCAAATCTTTAAGGGTAATACCTTCCCCTTTTATCGTAATAATAGGAGCTTTACCACAGGAAATAATCTTTGTATTCTTGCCCCCTTTTAATGTAATCGGCTTTGATATTTCTATAGTTTCGTTATAAGTCCCACTTTCTAATTTAATGGTTTCATGTGGAGAAGCCGAGTCAATTTTTGATTGTATTGTAGACTCAGCATAACTACTAATTTTCGGGAAACATAATACTAAAAATAAAAGAAGAGAAAAACAAATTTTTTTCATATACAGTTCCCTTCTCTCAAAGCTATTAGTTATTACTATAGAAGAGAATACCAAGTATTTGTGTGAAATTTGTGAAAAATAAGCGTGTTTTTTGTGATACATATAAAGTTATTACCTAGAGAAAAGTATGTCCAAGTTTGATAGACCATTTTCATATACTTCAAAGCTTTTGCACCAGAACCAAAGAAAAAGGCATCCTTCCGGATGCCTTTCCACAGTTTTTAGGTTTACACATTTTGTAAATTTGATAGGACGTTAGGTTCGAATCTAACGATTAAAGAAAAAATCTGAGCAGTTCTATTACATTATATGCTAATCTGGACTAGTAATTCTATGCAATTTTACATATTAGGGGTCACAACACATCGCTATCAAGCTAACAAAACAAAATTCCCCTAAAATAAAAAAATACGCTATTCTTTCTGTAGAATCATAGGAAAGGATGGCGTGTTTGATATGAACTTATCGATTTTTGATGAATTAGAATTGTTTTCTAAAGAGTTGCAACGATATATGTCACCTGATGCTTTAGAGCAATTAGCTAGAAATGTAGGATTTGTGAAACGAAAAAGTAAATACCGTGCACAAGATTTAGTGGCTCTATGTATTTGGTTWAGCCAAAACATAGCTCATACTTCATTGACACAATTATGTAGTCGATTAGAAGCTAACACAGGCATTTCTATGAGTCCAGAAGGACTCAATCAACGTTTTAATTCTCAGACTGTTCAGTTTTTACAACAACTCTTAGCACATTTACTTCATCAACAATTTTGTTCTTCTAGCAAGATTTCAACTTTGTATACAAACTATTTCTGACGTATTCGTGTATTTGATTCTACACATTTTCAGATTCCGGATAAATTCACTTCTACATATCAAGGTTCAGGTGGTAGTGGTCAAAATGCTGGGGTGAAAATTCAACTAGAGTATGATTTACTAAGTGGTCAGTTCCTACATGTTCATGTAGGATCAGGAAAGCACAATGATAAAACTTATGCTGCTACTTATTTAACGTCTCTTCAACCGAACGATGTATGTATACGTGATTTAGGATACTTCGACTTAAAAGACTTACATACTATAGAAGAGTGTAATGCTTATTTTATCTTTGCATCAGAACCATAAATAAACATTGAAAAAACTACTTCAAATAAAATAAGCATAAGAACTATAACAGTCATAAAATACAAGCTAATCTTACACTTTATCTTACGCCTCCTGTCCACACATACCCTTTTCCCCATACTGTTTGGAGAAACTGAGGTCCAGATGGATTAGGTTCTATTTTTTCACGTAAACGCCTTATATTCACATTTATTACTTTGGTTTCAAGTACATAATTCACACCCCATATTTCATTTAAAAGTTCATAACGTGAAATTGGCTTGCCCTTATTTTTCATTAAATACCGTAAAATAATAAACTCTGTTGGAGTTAAATCAATTGCCGCCCCCTCCCTATATAATTTTTCTTGCTGAAGATTTAATCGAAATGGTTCCGAATGAATCGATTTTATATTTTCTTTGCTTCCTTTTACTCTTCTTAGTAATGATTGTACACGTGCTGTTAATACGATTGGAGCAGTTGATTTTTCCATATAATCATCTGCTCCAATTATTAAAGCTTGTACCTTATCCCTATCTTGAACACATTCCGTTAACATAATAATACCGATTTTTTTATTGTTTTCTCGTATACTTTTACATACCTGAAAACCGTCTATTTCAGGTAACATCACATCAATTAATATAAGATCAACATTGTGTTTATCTAAAAGTTCGAGAGCTGTTACTCCAGTAGCTGCTGCTAACACATTGAAACCAGCATGCTTTATATTTAATACAATAAAATTACGAATCGTTATTTCATCTTCTAATACTAAAATAGTCGTCATACATCGCTTCTCCTCTACTCATGATGATATTCAGCTATAGGCTTAATATAGGATTTGGGCTTTTGGTATTTTAATTGTTTTGGCACTGCATACCACATGTAAATTTGTTTGACTGCTGCTTCATAATTTTTCGCCTTTGGCCATACCTTTGCATCAAAGGTGTGAACTTCAAGCCACTTTTCGTCTGTATCAGTATAAAGAAAATGCTGAGTATTCTTGGAATCCGCTTGAATTGTAATTTCTCCAACTAGCTTTTTAGGAATTGTAATAAAATATCCTTGCTCTATATTTACATATCTCTCTTCTTTAGGCTGAAATTCAGCATTTCCCTTCCACTGTACATATTGTTCAAACAATAGGTTTTCAGCATATGGATGTTCTTTCCATCCGTTCGGATGAACAGAAATGAGAAACTCAATTATTCCATCACCATTCACATCTTGACTCTCTAACAAAAATTCATTCATAAATGGATTTGTTTCATCTGAAATGTTGACAAGTCCACTTATGAATGAATTAATGTGTCTAATTTTTTGGGGGCACTTCAATGCCCGGTCGTCTTTTCATTATATTTTTCTTTCATGCAATTCTTTTAAAAGCTGTATCATTTCAGCTTGTTGTTTTATCTGCTTATGACCATTTTGATTAATCGCTGCAAGTTCACATGCAATTCCAATGGCAAAGAAAAACAATAAACTTTCTAACATATAAAATCCTCCAAATGTATTGTCTACTAGACAGCTTGGCGTAACTGTTCCTCTTGTAAAACCTGTATATTCTTATTTTTTCTCTACGCTGACAATATAATAAACACATACAGTTGTATCACTTACAGTAACCATTAATATTCCGTCACAATCGAAAATTCCTAGTTAATTGAATTTGCATTATAACCAAATTTGAATTATTCGATTTTATCATGTATTTATCTTCTAATCCGTATTTTTTTGATCCTATATTTTCTCTTCTTATTAAGTTGGGAAATATCTTTTAACAAAAATACAATCGTAATGACAACCATTCCCAAATTAAATATAAGAGATGTTATAACAATTTCGTCAGTGGAAGGTAATAAGAAAGTGGATACAAGAAAAATAATCGTAATAAAAGAAATGCTTTGTCTCATTGGTAAGATAGAATGCCTTTTTCTTGTATTATGGTATGTCATAACGGTGCCAATAATTAATAATAAAGGAGCAGTGAAAAAGATTTCATAACATCTAACAGCACCTTTAACAACCCAAGGTAAAAATCGCATGGTTGAGGAACACATACATAGGTTGATTACTAAAGTAAATAATTGTATGAGGGATAACGTTATATTTAATTTTGTTTGTTTCATTTTATTCACCCCATCATCATTGTTATATACAAGTGTATGTATGTTGCTACAATGGAAATTTTATCAAAATCACTGTTCCCATCTCTTCTTTATTCACAACACTTACCGTGCTGTCACGTAGTTCAACAATTCCCTTAATATATATTTGCACCAGAACCTTTTAAGATACTAAAGTTGATCATTAATTTTCTTGCTTTTGCTCTTTTATTTTAATCTTCGCGTCTTTATAGAATCTTAGTTTTCCTTCATTATAATCTTTAGTATAATGATTGAACTTTGCTTTTTCTTCTAGTGTTTCTTTATTCAATGTATTAACAGCTTTAACTTTCTCACTAATCTCTTTTAGATTTATTTCTTTATCTTTTAACTTTTCATAAAGTTCTTTTTCAGTTATTAATGATTCTTTGTAGATTTTATCCATTTTTTGAAAAACTTCATAACGATTTTTGTAAACTTCTTCTACTTTTTTCGCTTGCTTTTGTAATTTTTTGTCCTCGATTTTATCTATATAATTATGAACCGATGTTGTTTCCTTTTGGGCTTTTTCTAGTACATCTTTTTCATTTTTCAACACTTTTTCACGTTCTACTACATTTGTAATAGCCTGTTCTATTTTTGGTATTACTGCCTCGTTATGCTCTTTTCCTTCCTGTACAATTTGATCGTACAATTCCTGTCCTTTTGTTTCTAACTGCTCTAATTTGTTTACATTATCAAATAAAGTTTTTTCTTGATTTGCTGCGTTCTCAAAAGCAACATATAACTCTTCCTCTGGTTGTGCTCCCAGACATCCTCCAAGAAATCCAATTGATAAAATTCCAATTAACGCTACTTTTCTATAAGTCAATGTCAATTCCTCCTATGTTACATACGTTTATCATGCATAAAGTTCAATGGGAAATGATCATCTTCATGATATGCTTCAAATTCATACCCTTTTTCTTTTAAACCTTTAATAATAGCAGGTACTGCAGCAACGGACTGCGGATGAATGTCGTGCATCAAAATAACTTCTTTTGGATCTGTCGCACCAGCCAGTACATTTTGAACAATTTTCGCTTTCGCAGTATCAATTGGTATATTATTATATTCCCAATCTAATGAATCAATTGTCCAATCCCATACTCTAAGACCATCTTCTACAACTTTATTACGAAGTTCTTCGTGTAATCCTGGCATGGAGCCATATGGTGAACGTGTTAATTTTGGAGCATGTCCAAGAATACTAGCAATTAGACCTTGATCCTCTTTCATTTCATCTACATAGCCACCTTGAGTATACAGTTTCTTATAATCGTGCGTCATACTATGCATTCCAACATAATGCCCTTCCGCTTCTTCTCGTTTTACTAAATCAGGATAAGATTTCACATTTTGACCAATTAGAAAAAATGTTGCTTTTGCATCATTTTCCTTTAATATGTCTAGTAACTGTGCCGTATACTTTCCTGGACCGTCATCAAAAGTAAGATAAGCCACTTTTCTCTCTTGACCATTAAGGCGAACAGGTACAGCTTTCTTTATTTCAGTTTCGGGTTGAGTGCTTACTAGCTGCACCGGGTTTTCTTGCTTAGCTACAGCTGTAGCTGATGAAGTAATAGATTGAAACACAAAGTAGCCAATTGCAATTGCAACAATGGTAATTACTATGCGCTTTATATTGGTGATATTTCTCATGATAGAAGTCCTTCCCTCTTAAATCCTTATATTTTAATGTTTTTATAAGGTTTTCGTTTATTTTATTACAACCCCAACAACAAATATTGGGAAGATTACAATGTACCCATTCTTCACAATAGCCCATTTAACTTCTGTTCTTGACGAGTAACTATTAATTTGATAAATAAGCTGGTTCACAAATATCAACTGCTCTTTTTTAATTCCTGGATCTATTATAATGATTGCTGTTTGTCACATCTTTTGTATTAAAACTAATAATATGTTTCTTTTAACAGATGTGATATCGATTCCAGTTAGGTTTTTTAATTGAAGTTTTTTGGTAATTCAAGAAGACTGGATAAACAGTTCATCCAATCTTCTTGAAAGAATATGGTAGTGCAATTTCTTCATCCATAGCTTCTTAAAATATGCAGCTATGGATGAAGAAATTGCTTTGAACGAGTAATGCCTGCATTTCATAGTTTCATCGCTTTATCCAAAACGAGTCACAATCCTATTGTCTGTCTCTATTTATATGAAACTCTTTATAATTTCAACCCTATGTTAACAACTGTCATAACGTCTGTTTATTCCTTTATATGTTTCCCAAGCTATAAATAATTACAATAGATGTTATCCAATAAAATGTTAGCCAATAATATGCGATAACATTCTTATTTCTTTGTCCATCGCTTTAATATATGAAAAAACACACAAACTTTATCCTTAATTAGAGTTTTATCCAAAAACTTTAATTACTTACAATTCTTTTTGCAAATGCTTCTTCTATGGCAACATACTTGTAGCCAAGTTCCTTTGCAACCACTTCACATGTAATTTCACCGTTCAACGTGTTTACTCCAAGTTTTAAAGCATCGTTTTCAAATATTGCTGTTTGTACACCCTTGTTAGCAATTTGTAGTGCGTAAGGAATTGTTACATTTGTTAAAGCAATAGTGGATGTTCTAGGAACTGCTCCTGGCATGTTCGCAACGGAATAATGAAGCACTTCATATTTTTCAAATATCGGATTATCATGTGTTGTTACATGGTCACATGTTTCCACAGCTCCACCTTGGTCGATCGCTACATCCACGATTACGGAGCCAGGCTTCATTCTTTGTACCATTTCTTCGGTGACAAGCTTAGGAGCTTTAGCACCAGGAATCAATACGGCACTAATTAAAAGATCTGCTTGTTTTACTGCTTCCGCGATATTGAACGGATTAGACATCAATGTCTTAATTTGAGTACCGAAAATGTCATCTAGTTGTCGCAGACGGTCTGCATTTAAATCAATGATTGTTACGTCGGCACCAAGACCAATGGCCATTTTCGCAGCGTTTGTACCGACGATACCTCCACCGATGATGGCAATTTTACCACGATTCACACCAGGTACTCCTGCAAGAAGAATACCTTGACCACCGTTTGACTTTTGTAGAAATTGTGCTCCTATTTGTACAGACATGCGTCCAGCTACCTCACTCATTGGTGTAAGAAGAGGGCGGGTATGGTTTACTTCTACTGTTTCGTATGCGATGGCGGTAACTCTTTTATCTTTAAGGGCCTGAGCTAAATTAGATTCGGCAGCTAAATGTAAGTATGTGAATAAAATTAAGTTTGGACGAAAGTGAATATATTCACTTTCGAGAGGCTCTTTTACTTTCATAATCATTTCTGACTGATTCCATACTTCTGCAGCACTTTCAACAATTTCAGCACCAGCATATACATAGTCTACATTTCTAAATCCACTACCAACACCTGCATTTGTTTCAACTAATACCTTATGGCCAGCTGTCACAAATGAAATAACTCCTGCAGGCGTGAGTGCGACACGATTTTCATTATTTTTTATTTCCTTTGGTACACCAATAATCATAAAATTCCCTCCCGTTACTTAATCTTTGAGCTACCATATTTAAAGTATAGAGTATTGAAAATGTCTTTTCATTGTTGAGAAAAAAGAAAAAAACAGCATCCTTTTGTGGAAATCCACAAAAGGATGCTGTTACATAAATTTTTTCAACTTGAGATCCAAGTACAGAATCATTTTTTGATTTGGATCTTTCAAATCAATCTCACTAATTTCATAAATACGCTTAAGTCTATAGCTAAGTGTATTAGCATGAATATTCAATGCCTTGGCTACCTCGCCAACATTGCTATCTTTATTTAAGTAGACTTCCAACGTTTCAATAAGATTGCAATTATGCTTATGGTCATATTCATCTAGCTTTTGCAACGCCTGATTTTCATACTCTTCATCTTTTCTTTGCTCAAGTAGAAGATCGATCAATTGATAAATCCCTAAGTTTTGGTAGCTGTGAATATTAGTTGTGTCAGAAGGGAATTTTTCTTTTATGGATAAAACCGTTAGCGTTTCTTTGTAAGCTTTACTGATTTTTTGGTAATCACTATATACGCTGCTAAATGCCGGCTTGATAGATTTGATGCCATATCGCTTTTCCATATTGTGTACAAACGTTTTGATGAAATTGTTGATTTCATGAAAAGGGCGCTTCACATTATCCAATGAAGTAAGAAGAATCAATTGATTACGATCAATTGTATAAAGTAAAACTTTCAAGTGTTGACTTGTTTTTAACAAATAAGAAATTTGTTTTTCTTTTTCATTCGTAATTCCTTGTTCAAAATGGAATACAGAGACAGTAAATAAGGATGCTGGAGTTATTTGGAGCTGATAGAAATTCTCCATAACTTCTGCGTTTACCTGCATATGATTAGTTAGCAATTTCCAAAAAAACTCTTGCGATCGTTCTTCTTTTTGGTTTTTTCGGGCTTGAAGTTGCAACAGCTTACTTTTTACGACCTCTGCGTATTTTTTTAGCAAGAGACAATCTTGCTCAGTTAAAGATTTTTCAATTTCTAAAGCCCAAATGAATCCTAAAACGTCTTCTTTGTTCCAAATAGATATCGCGACTCTATCACCGAGACCAATATCATCTATTTTTTTCACACGAATAGGATTCCGATTTTTTAATAAACCGGGAATAATTCCCTCTTTCCACAGGTTATTAATTACTTTTTCAGGTACGCGACGCCCCATAATAGTACCAATTCTCGCTGGGTCTGTCCTTTCATCATGGGTACTATATGCGAGAAGGCGATGATTTACATCCTCAATAGTAATCGGGCATTGCAAAATCTCACTAACTATATCAKCAAATTCATCCAAACTATCGAAGGTAACTCTAAAAGAATCATTTTTCATATATGTCAAGGTTCCTCCATCCTAAGTTAATATAAATTCTCGTATTCACTGTAAGAAAAATATCCTTCGTATAAATTAACAAAATGATAAAATAAATAACCTGATCCTTAACGCAAAGGAAACTGATTATAGCAACGCTGGTACTGGTCCATACAGTGAAGTATCTTACATCAAAAGTTAAACAACTATACTTTAACCCCGTTCTAAATTTAAAACGGGGTTAAAGTATTTTATTTTTTTGAATTAAATAACTTTATTATTACTTTACAGCTCGATATTAGTTACTTACCTCATGTTTATAATCTTTCCATCCTGCTCAACTTGGACATCATTTGAAGTAGATTGTAAATACTGTAGCATATTTTGTTTCTCCTGTCCTTGGGTAGGAGTGATTTGATTATTACGAATGATGTACGGATTAAATGACATTTGTTCATTTTCCCCTTTAAATTTCATTGTTAACACTCCTGTTTCTGCACTATGATTTTTCACATAATCAGGAAACAAGAAATTCCCTAGAGAATATGCAACAGGAACCTTATTATAATATTCGAATCCCTGCAACCAATGTAAGGAAGACCTATCTTTTCTACATGAGAAATCGTATCCATTAAACTACCTTGCCGGTAATCTTTTGTACGTTTAGACACAAATTACTTTTTTGCTGTACGCTAAGAGACATTTGTTCAGAAAATCTTATGTTTATAAACAGAGGATAAAAACTCAATAATTTCAACCTTTTCTAGCTATAATCATGTTCATAAAGCGTGTAAATAATTCAATGTTCAGTTGATCGGCTGTTTTAATCTTTCTGAACATATAATCCTTCTCTAAGAACGCTGTTATAGTAAGAATTTATAGTCCTTAGCGTACAATTTTCCCAGAATGATATAGTGATCCCTATTAATCAAACTGAAAAATGACGCAGAATATATATTCTACGTCATTTCATGTAAGCACTTCAAAGGATAAGGGGACCTTACACTCACATTAAAACACCAAGCTTTTGAAAAGTAAATCGCTGAGTTTCATCTGTAACCTTTTGTAACCTTAATATAGGGGGAGCACCCATGCTCATCAAGTTAAGATTTTGAAGTACCTTTAAACAAAAAAATTCACTTCTCTACAGTTAGTTAATTATAAGAGTTTATCTCATTTTTTTCGTTTTGGAGAACAAAGAATTTCTTAAGTTGATGGCGATGTGGCGATACCCCAAAGGATAATATAGCTACCGGATTGTCGACTAGATACCTAGCAAAAACTATGCATAATCAAAAATTAAATTTAGCGAAAAAGGAATAAAGATGTAAAGAAACTTTAAACCACTTAATCTGTCTTTCTCTTATGTGAATATGGTAATAATGAAATTACCCCAAGGATAGCTAAACAAGCTCCAATCCATAGCGGAGATACAAAACCATATCCTTTATTGATTCCAAGACCACCTAGTGACGAACCAATAACAATACCCAGCGTAATAAAAGAACTATGAACGGTATTTATCATTGTTCCATTACTAGCTGTTTTCATTACTCTCGCAACCATAGCCGGATTCAATGCTACACCAGTTAAACCAATAAAAATCGTAGAAATAACCGCAATGTATTTATTCTCTGCACCTAAAGCAAATAAAGACAATGCTACTATTAATATAATCAATCCGCTCACCAGTATTTTCATTGTATATTTATCAGCAAACTTGCCAATCACTATATTCCCAACTACCGTCGCGCTACCATAGAGAGCAAGTAAATATGGAATACTTGCACTTGAAAAGCCTGTGACATTTGTAAAGATAGGAGTGAAATAACTAAATGCTGCAAACGTACCACCAATAATGAACATACTTGTTACGTACGCTGCCCAAAGATGAATATTCTTAAATCGCAGAAGTTCGTCTTTCCAATTTAATTGCTCTTTATTTGAAGATGATGGTAACAACCATTGAATCATAATCCCTGATACTAGCACAAGAACAGAAACAGCCCCAAAGCTAATACGCCAGCCAAAATATTGCGAAATAACGGTTGTTATAGGTAAACCTAATACAGTTGCGAACATTAAACCTGCAAGTACAATTGATGCAGCTTTTCCCCTTGAATCAGAGTGAACCAATGTTGCAGAAAAGGAAATCGCAACTCCAAAAGCTGAAGCTGAAGCAATACCAGTTATAATACGTGAAATCATCATAATATCATAGTTCCAAGCAATAGCTCCGAGCGATTGACCAATTAAAAATACAAACATTAAAAACAATAATGCTTGTTTGCTGCGTATTCGTAAGAGGATTGAAGTTAAAATGGGGCCTCCTATTACCATTGCTCCTGCATAAGTTGAAATTAAATACCCAATAGATGATACAGAAACCTGGAATGCAAGAGCAAGTTCGTTCATCATACCTGCAACCATAAATTCTGATGTAGTCATACAAAAGATTGCTAAAGCTAATAAATAAATAATCGATGGCATAAAAACACTCCTTATCCATTATTGTAATGATTGGTACAAAAATAGTGCGAAAAAAGAGCGCACTAAGCGCCAAAAATAGACTCCATTGTTCCTTTGATAACCTGTTCAGCTAACATCCGATTTTGCATCGATACATTAAGAACACGGAATCCGTAATAACTGCTTAAAAGCAGACTAGCTAATTCCTCAGCTGATTGCTTCTTTGAAATTTCACCTGTTTGCAATCCTTCCTCCATCACTGTTTCAATAGCTTGTTTAAGAAGCTCAACATGCTTTGAGAAAATTTCTTGTACCATTAAATCGTTTTTAGCACGTTCTACACTGGCATTAATCAATAAACATCCTTTTTGATCAATGTTCTCAAAGTCTTCTTTCAATGCCCATTCAAAAAAATTACTTAATCGTTCTTTAACTGGAATTGGCGTATCTAACAATTTCTTTTGTTCCCTAATCCCAATTTCATGGTAGCGTTCTAATACTTGTTTATACAGTTCATGTTTACTACCGAAAGTATTGTATAAACTTCCTTTTCCAAGTCCTGTATCACTGCATAAATCTTGTGTAGAACACCCCTCATATCCTCTTATCCAGAATGTTTTCATTGCAACATCTACAATTGAGGAATAATTAAACTCTCTGGGTCTGCCACGATTACTCAACCTTATTCTCCTCTCATTTTAAAGATAACATTAGTAGAATACTCTTTTTTGTACCGTACGGTCAATATTTTTGTTTTATTGTTACTTTAAAATAAAATTTGATTATGTTAGATTACGAATAATTAAAAATAGCTCCCTTATTCAAATACAAGTCTTATTTGAATTAACAATTTTATCAACCTTTATTATTAATTATCAAACTTTGTTATAATGATCAATCTATTTTACAAAGCTACAACGATCGCTGTGGTTTTTCTTATTGCTCCGACTAAGACTATATTTTAAATGTTCATGGCATTGTATGTTAGATTTCAATTATAAGTTCAAATGTAAACTTTTGAATATTAGTTTACTTTCATTTTATTATAAGAAAAACAAAAGACGACTTTACATTAGTCGTCTTTTAATCTAAAAAATCTATACAAGATCAATAAAATAATTAAGCATTTATTTTATTTAAAATTGAAATCTTATTAGTAGTAAATAGTACATAATCTTCTTTTCTAGTTTTAATTAAGATCCGATCAGTTGTAGCATAAGGTGTCCCAATTCGAATTGCATCTACTTTTTCAACACCAGCATAAGTATCATCTTCAGTAACTTCAATAATTTCATTTAATGGAATACTAACTTTTGCTAATTGCCATTTAATAATTAATTCCTCTGTTGTTTTTATAACATCAATACCCAACATATTACCAAGACCTTTCCATTCTATTTTCTAAATATAATTAAATCAAATAAATAAATTTGTAATTAAATATCTTTATTGGGTATTTATGTTTAATAATGATATGAATAATAAATTATTTTTATCTATTATTCGAAAGTAAACTTTTTATTAGAAGTTTACTTTCAAATACCACAAAAAAAAGACAGCTTTAACTGAATAAGCTATCTTTTTCATTTCATCTAAGTTTCACTAATTTGTTGGTTTTAAAGACTTAAATACTAATAATAAAAAGCTAAATAAAATAAAAACTTGAGCATCTT
>NZ_JBFUIN010000017.1:0-38124 GCF_056401855.1 Bacillus sp. P4_D3 | reverse complement strand
TTCTTTCACAGATACAATCTCTAAAATCTCTTGTTTCTGCTTCGTTTTAATCGGTAAGTGAGAAGCAATTAAATCAGCTAGTCTTCCGGGTTCTTCTACATCAGCTACCGTTGCAAATGTTTCATTTGAAACTTTTTTCGAAACTTTAATATATTGTTCGAAATGCTCCAGTAACGTACGCATAAGAGCCTTCTCTTCTAAATCATCTTCTACTTCTTCAGTTACTGTTCTAATAGAAACTTGTACCAGATTTTCTTCTTCGATAAACTCTACTACTTCTGCTCTATGTAAACCTTCTACAAGGACACGAAGCGTACCGTTCGGCAATTTTAACATTTGCTTCACTTTCGCCACTGTACCTACACTATATATGTCATCTTCTTTCGGATCGTCGATATTCATTTCTTTTTGCATTGCTAAAAAGATGATATTTTCATCCATTGCCGCCTGCTCTAGTGCTTGTATCGATTTATCACGTCCTACATCAAGATGCAGAACCATCGTTGGATATACGAGAATGCCTCTTAATGGTAGGAGGGGCACAATTCTTTCATTCGTATTCATACTAGACATAGCACCTCCATAATAAATTAAACTCCTGTTCAACTATTTTATATTACAATACATCTAGATGCAATTGCAGAGATTCTTCGCAATTGTAAATCCCCTGTTTTTTTGTGCCTCACGAAAAGAAAAAAGACTCCGCTTAAGCATACAAACTTAAACGAAGTCTGGCAAATTTTTATTATTGTATATTCTCACATTGATTGCGCATCTGTTTCGTCCAAAGCAGTATGTGCATCAAGCTCACGATGCATATTTTCCTGCATAAATGTTAATTCAAATACTTCTTTTAATTTGCGAACAGGAATGATCTCAATTCCCTTTATTGTATACAAAAATGGTTGCATGTTTTCAGCCGGAATGATGACTTTCTTAGCTCCCGCTTTTTTCGCAGCTTTTATTTTTGCGTACACACCACCAATAGGCTTCACTTCTCCGTGGATACTTATCTCACCTGTCATCGCTACTTCATTATTCACATACGTACGATGCACCGCTGAATAGACACCTGTTGCCATAGCAATACCTGCTGACGGACCATCAATCGGGATACCACCAGGAAAATTAATATGTATATCATACCCTTCTGGCAACACATCTAGAGAACGAAGGACTGTTAACACATTATCAACAGAACCTTTCGCCATACTTTTACGGCGGATTGATTTCGTTTGACTACCAATACTTTCCTCTTCTACAATTCCAGTGACATTCACTGACCCTTTATCTTTCGCAGGAATAGCTGTTACCTCAATCTCTAATAACGTACCTGTATTCGGCCCATATACAGCAAGCCCGTTCACAAGACCGATTCTCGGAATTGGATAAATACGTTTTTCGTACTTTGGTGTAAGCTGACTAGAATGAACAACCCACTCAATATCTTCATCTTTAATGAAAGGTCGTTCTTCATTTATCGCCATACCAGCAGAAATTTGCACGAGATTAATTGCTTCTCGTCCATTTCTTGCATACATTCCAATCATTTCGATACCGTTCTCACCTACTTGCATTTCCACTTTGTCAGCTGCATTTTTCGCTACTTTTTGAATTTCTTCTGTATCTAACTCACGGAAGAACACTTCTAAACAACGCGACCTAATTGCAGGAGGAATTTCCTCTGGTGAACGCGTCGTTGCACCAACTAAGCGAAAATCTGCAGGTAAACCTTTTTGAAAAATATCATGTATATACGTTGGAATCATCGAATTTTCTTCACTATAGTACGCACTTTCCAAAAATACTTTCCGATCTTCTAACACCTTCAGCATTTTATTCATTTGAATTGGATGTAATTCACCAATCTCATCAATGAACAAAATACCACCATGCGCATCTGTTACAGCCCCTTTTTTCGGTTGCGGGATACCCGCTTGCCCCATTGCACCTGCTCCTTGATAAATCGGGTCATGCACTGAACCAATTAATGGATCCGCAATACCACGCTCATCAAACCTAGCTGTCGTTGCATCAAGTTCGATAAATGTTGCATTTGTACGAAATGGAGATTTCGGATTTCGTTTCGCTTCTTCTAATACAAGGCGTGCTGCCGCTGTCTTTCCGACACCTGGCGGACCGTATATGATCACATGTTGCGGATTAGGACCACAAAGAGCCGCTTTTAACGACTTAATCCCGTCTTCTTGCCCTACAATATCTATAAAGGATGTAGGACGTACCTTTTCCGCAAGTGGCTCTGTTAAAGAAACCTCACGCATTTTACGAAGCTGCTCTAATTCTTTTTTCGATTCTCGATCAATTGAAACTTTTTGTGTTCGCTGATTTCGAAGTAAGTGCCAAAAATACAATCCGACAATTACGCCAAAAACAAGTTGAACAAGTAAAAATATATTTGTCCAGCTCATAATTCATTTCCTCCCGCTATGTTTTACCTTTTAGTATTTCCTGGGAGGAATAGTGCTAAACATAAAGAAAAACAGCAATTATAAAAATTGCTGTTTCTTCTTCGCATTATGCAGATGTTTTTGTATCAAGTACAGTGCCGTCTTGTAACACCAATTTCGGCGGTTCATTATCAGCTACTGTTTCTTTCGTAAGAATACACTTCTCGATATCTTTGCGAGATGGCAGTTCGAACATTACATCAAGCATCAAGCCTTCAATAATAGAACGAAGTCCACGAGCACCTGTTTTACGTTCAATTGCTTTTTTCGCAATCTCAACTAGTGCACCTTCTTCAAACTCTAACTCAACATCGTCAAGCTCCAATAGTTTTTGGAATTGCTTAACAAGTGCATTTTTCGGTTTAGTTAAAATATCTACAAGAGCATCTTCATCAAGCGGCTCTAGGTTCGCAATAACTGGAAGACGACCGATAAACTCCGGAATTAAACCGAATCTTAAAAGATCCTCTGGTAAAACGTGAGATAAAACATGCTTCTCATTTACATCAGCATTTTTCTTCTCAGCACCAAATCCAATTACTTTCTCACCAAGGCGACGTTTAATAATAGGCTCGATGCCATCAAACGCTCCACCACAAATGAATAGGATGTTCGTTGTATCAATTTGAATAAACTCTTGATGCGGGTGCTTACGACCACCTTGAGGTGGAACGCTTGCTACAGTACCTTCTAAAATTTTCAGAAGTGCCTGCTGTACGCCTTCACCAGATACATCACGTGTAATTGATGGATTTTCGGACTTACGTGCCACTTTATCAATCTCATCAATATAAATGATTCCTTTTTCCGCTTTCTCTACATCATAATCAGCTGCTTGGATTAATTTTAGTAAGATGTTTTCTACATCTTCCCCTACATATCCAGCTTCTGTTAAAGATGTTGCGTCCGCGATCGCAAATGGAACATTTAAAATACGCGCTAATGTTTGTGCCAATAATGTTTTACCACTACCAGTTGGCCCAATAAGTGAAATATTACTCTTCGCCAATTCTACATCATCAATTTTGCTGTTAGAATTAATGCGTTTGTAATGGTTATATACCGCTACCGCTAGTGCTTTTTTCGCGTTATCTTGTCCGATGACATACTCATCTAAGATTTCACGAATTTCTACCGGTTTCGGTACATCTTTGAATTCTACTTCTTCGTCCTTCGCAAGCTCCTCTTGTACAATTTCAGTACAAAGCTCGATACACTCGTCACAAATGTAAACACCTGGACCTGCAACTAGCTTTCGAACTTGCGTTTGTGTTTTACCACAGAAAGAACATTTTAATTGACCTTTTTCATCATTAAATTTAAACATATTTTCACACCCCTTACAAAGTGCTAACCTCTTGCCTTCGTATGTACACGATAAATGTATCGTATGTAAATACATATTATGTCACTACGTGGCGAGAAATACAAATAATATGACTAGTTATGTACAAACAAAAAAATTTTAAAACTTTTGAAATATGTATATTCGACTTACAAAGGAACTTTTCCTTCTTCATCGAAAAGTTTTATAAATATATTTCTATATTTATAAAACAAGGCACGATTAAAATCGCGCCTTGTTATTTTATTATGCAGCGTTGTCTACTAAGAAGTCTACAGCTTTACGCACTTTAAGATCTTCAGATAAAGCGTCTACGCTTCCAAGAGCTTGCTTGATAGCGTCTACTGGCATACCGTACATTTCAGCCATTTTTTCAACTTCTGCAGTTACTTCTTCTTCAGTAACTTCGATGTTTTCAGCTTCAATGATAGCTTCAAGAACAAGATTGATTCTTACACGTTTTTGTGCATCCTCTTTCATTTGCTCTTTTAATTTGTCAGCGTCAGTACCTGTGAATTGGTAGTAAAGCTCAAGGTTCATACCTTGTTGGCTTAAACGTTGCTCGAATTCACGAACCATACGATCTAACTCAGTGTCAATCATAGCTTCTGGAATGTCGATTTCAGCGTTAGCAGCAGCTAATTCTACTACTTCGTCACGTACTTTGTGCTCAGCTTCGTGCTTTTTGCCTTCTTCTAAGTTTGTACGAAGTTTTGTTTTTAATTCATCAAGAGTTGCAACTTCTTCGTCAGCATCTTTAGCGAACTCGTCGTTTAACTCAGGAAGTTCTTTTGTTTTGATTTCGTGAATTGTTACTTTGAATGTTGCTGGTTTACCAGCTAATTCAGCAGCATGGTACTCTTCTGGGAATGATACTTCAACTTCTTTAGAATCACCAGATTTAAGACCAATTACTTGCTCTTCGAAACCTGGGATGAAAGTACCAGAACCGATTGCAAGAGAATAGTTTTCGCCTTTTCCGCCTTCAAATGCTTCGCCATCAACGAAACCTTCGAAGTCGATTACAGCTGTATCACCATCTGCAACAGTTCCTTCTTCTTTAACAACTAGTTCAGCTTGACGCTCTTGTAAAGCTTTTACTTCGTTCTCTACATCCTCGTCAGTTACAGTTGTTTCAACTTTTTCTACTGCTAAACCTTTGTAATCACCTAATTTAACTTCAGGTTTTACAGTAACTTTTGCAGTGAAAATTAAGTTTTGGCCTTTTTCGAATTTCTCGATGTCAATCTCAGGATGAGCAACTGGGAAGATACCAGCTTCATCGATTGCTTCACCGTATGCTTTTGGTAAAATGATATCTAAAGCATCTTGGTATAAAGATTCAATACCAAAGCGTTGTTCGAATAATGGACGAGGCATTTTTCCTTTACGGAAACCTGGTACATTAATTGTTTTTACTACTTTTTTGAATGCAGCGTCGATAGAGTTATTTACTTCTTTAGCATCAACTTCGATTGTTAAAACGCCAACGTTACCTTCTAATTTTTCCCATTTTGTAGACATTTATTCTTTCCCTCCAACTATAATAATGTATGCACATACCTCTATAGATTAAGATTTTTATTATCTCTTTTTTGAAATAACAAATGTACAAATAACCCTCTAGCAAAAAGCTTTCAGATACAATGTTCCAATCTACTAATTGTCTAAAAGACAACTACGGTATATTTTGTTCGAGACTAATATGAAACATATTAAGTAAGAGAATTATACTCCTCTTCTCTTACAAACAGGCAGATTTCTGCCTTTTGCAACCCTTACATTATAACATAGAATGTGCTCGTTTCAATAACTGAACGATTCTTTTTCATAATTATACGGGCAAATACCCTTCTCTTTCAATGCGCAGTAACCATTGATAGGCAATATGAAATTCCTCAAACTCAATATTGTATGCTGTCATAAGTTCTTCTTCATCAATAGCCAATCCGAAACGCTTTCTTCCAATTCTCTCTAAGACGGCAGCCCAAATTTCTACTTTGTCCATTAATAGAGGGAATGGGAAAATGCTAATTTGTAATTCTTTCCAGTATGTAACCATCGCATCAAATATATCTGGATAATTTTGCTCTAATCGGTTTGAGAATTTATGTATAATTTTATCGGATTGCTCCTCATTATGACCCGTAAATGCTGGAATCACCTTTATCGTATTTCCAAACTTCTCTACTTCTACCTCTTCTTCTATTTGATTTTCTACCATTTTATACAAAATAGAAGTTTTTAAATAAGGGTGCTGATCTTCGTCTATTAAAAATTTCTTTAAAGTAGGAAGTGCGAGATCCAGGTCTTTTAACGAAAGTTTCTGGATCACTCTTAGCTTTTGACCAAAGTTTTCTCCAAAAAGCCCCTCGGTAAATTCTTCTAATTCAAACTTCGAATCCACTAGCGGTATATCTTCTTCATTCAGCATCCCTTGCGCAAACAAAGCAAGCTGCGCCAATTTTTCCTTTTGCTCAGGATTTATATCTTTCGTTTGCAAAACTTCCTCAACAGTTTCGATGACACCTTCATAATCATTTGTTTGAACTAAAATAGTTACATACGTTTCAAGAATATCACCAAATAATACAGCTCCTATTTCAAGCAACTGCTCACATTTTTCTTTCGCTTCTTCCATACGTTTTAATTCTAGCAAACAAATAACTGAAGCTAATTCTGTTTGTTCCGTTTCTGCATTATACTGACGTAATATTTCAAAGCAGCGCAATGCATCTTCGAATTCCCGCTCTTTCAACGCTAAAAAACCTTTATCAATATAGCGTTCTGATAGTTGCGGAAACAATACGACCGTATTTTCTTTTTTATCCATACGTCCGCCTCTTTTTCTAGATTTTAATGATCTTCAAAGTAAATATATCAAATGCGTAATGAGAACACAACATTCCAAAATTATTTATTTGAAATATAGGAATATTCTATTTTCGTAACAAAAAAGCAAAAACCTTTTAAATGAAATTCATTTTTCACAAACAAAAACCCTCAGCAACAGAAGCAGAGGATTCATCATTAATGGAAAGCTTTTATAATTGTGGGGTATATAACAAGGGTAATAATTTGGAGAAAAATAATTGCCATAACAATCATGCTAAAATAGAAGATCGGTTTACTTCGCTTCATCAAAAACATAATAATAAGCATCGTACAAGCAAACAAACTTAAAAAGAACAAACTTGTTGTCGAACTAAGTATACCACTCGGGACAAAGAACAATAAAACTACACTACAAGTACCTATAATTCCAAATAACCATTCCATTCATTCACTCATTCCCTTTCCCTCTCATGGCAGTTTTTTCTACGCTACTAAATGTTTTACAACATCAATTACATATGTTAACTTTTCATACGCCACAAACCCAAAAGCTACTGTTAAACCCGTTACGATTAATCCCTTCATCATCTCTTCCTCCTCATTTATCGTTGTTATCTTCATTATATAGGATTAGTAATTCGTTACCATCGAACTTCCTTACACTTACCTTACAGAGTTGTAAGATTTCAAAAATAAGTTTAAAATCATGTTAATATATTTTTGTACAATTAAGAATTTAATTTATAAGGGGGATTATATATGTTCAAAAAAATGGCTGCTGATGTTTTAGGATTAAGCGATGTAGGTTCTGTCATTACACCAAAAGATTATGATAAGGTTGATGCTGATGATTACGTGATGCATGAAGATGGGGAGAAAATTTACTTTCTTATTAAATCAAAATCGGATGAATATTGTTTCACAAACAAAGGATTAATTCATCTAGATGGTACAAGTGCCACAAGCAAAAAACGTACATTACGCCGCTTTAGCTATAGTAAATATCAAATTAAAAACGTAGCACTCGAAACTGCAGGAACGATTGATTTAGATGTAGAAATTAAATTTCAAATGGGAGATGAGCATTACTCAATTGATGTTCATAAAAAACATATTGAAGAATTAAAAGATTTATATAAGGCTCTTCTTAAAATCGAAGAAATTTCATACGACAACGACATTACATTGCAGTATGCACATAAAAGTTTAGATATGGCATCTAACGCTTTCAGCCGTATTTCAAATGCACAAGTAAATTTAGCAGAACAGTTTAAAGAAATGAACGATATCGCCTTTAACTGGCTTGTTGATACGAAGAAACAATATAACGTGAAAGATTATGGTTTTGTCTTTGAGAAGTTTATTAATAACTAATTTAAAACAAACAAAAAACCTTGTTATCAAAAGATAACAAGGTTTTGTTAGCGTCCCAGGAGAGATTCGAACTCCCGACCCGTCAATTACCTACGATATATAAACGATTCTTTCCTCGTTTGCTGAACGTTCATTTGGGCGGTCAACTGACCGTTTTTGTTAATTAATATTATACGCTATATAGTAGTTCTACGTCAATGTTGAATGCCTTTTTGTTCTATCGATTCCCTATCGAAAATTCTGACGCATTTAGATGAATCCCCTTATCTACGGAATTAAAAATAATCGTCTTAAAATGCGAATCTCGGCGTACCTTTCCGCACTATTTTATATATTTTGATTGCAGTCTTAATATATCTTCCTCTTCGCGAATGCCTGCCGATCCCTTTCTCACATTTTTTACGACAGTCCAATTCGAATTAGTTTCATCGCCGATGTTCTGTATTGTAAAGTTGCCGTCACCATATTTTCGGTGACCTTCTGCCAATTTCTCCGTTAAATCATTCTCGTTTGCTCTCGCCATCTTTGCGCCATCTCCCTTTTTATACAACCTTCTTAAACTGTCCAACTAATCACACGTCCAGTCAATTGGAGATCCTCGCTTTCCGCTTCGTTTAATTGTAACACACTGTCGGGGATAAGTTCCGATAACGGCTGCCCAATCGCACTAGAAACGTTATTTTCTTTGAATGTGAATGAGCCGACGCCAGTTACGCTAAACGATGCGATCCCTTGCTGCTGCATTTTGTTTGTATGTGATTTATCTAACGCTTGTTTTACGGCTCTAGCTCTATCGTATTTAGCTTCATAGCATCGCTTGCRAATCGGCTTAAATCCCCCACGCCCATTTCGATAATAGCTATCTAGCGGAAACTTTTCAGCGCAGGATTTACATTGCTTTACTTCGGTTTCCTTACCGTCTACCTCGATAAATTCCGTCACGGTATATTCGCCAGTTGTGCGTGCCTTTACGTTACAGGTTTTACAGCGTGTCTGTAGCCCGTCGGGTGATTTCGTCTCTTTGTGGAAACCGCCCGCAGTTGATTTCATCTTTCTACAGTATGAGCATTGCTTCATTTTTACGTTCGTTCTTTCCTTCGGCATTTTAGTTCTCCCTCTCTCTTCATAAATAAATGAGTAAAAAAGCGAAGCTATTACGCTCCGCCAAAAAGTACGCTATCTTCGTCGTAGCCGTTTCGAGCTTCATAAGCAGTCATACCGCCGTCACCTCTCACAACCTTTTTATGTGACTTCCATTCTTGCGCATTGTGGTCATACGTGATTAAATACCCGTTTTCTCCGAACTCTTCGCGAGCCTTTGCAATAATCTCGGGTAATTGTTTATGTACATTTGGGGCTTTAGTTTTAGTAGTTGTCTTCGTTGTTGTCGCTATCATTTTCCTTCGTCCTCTCTTCGTTTAGGGTTACCGTTATGTTTATGAATATATGAGATTGATAGGCAAAGTCCGCTACGACCCTGCCCTCTATTCGTATTAATCCGTTTTTAGTCTTGCAACTATTTCTTGTAACTCTCGGACTTTAGATAATGACTTTAATAGCACATCTTCCGTTACTGTTGCGCCTTCGTCATATATGGTGATTTCCACAACCTCTAGATAGTCACTAGCATCAATACTCTCTCCACTAGACAACTTCTGTCCGATTCTCTCGATAGTTACTGCATTCTCTAAACTTAATAAGGTTTTCTTTACCTCTACCATTACTACTCACTCCCTTTCGTTAGTTAGTTTTTTATATTAGGCGAGGCAATAGCCCCGCCCTGTCTTCGTTAGCCTTTTCTGCCAGTTCCGCCGCCTGCGATGAATGCATCATTTAGCTCGTCCAGCGTGTATTGTTTAGTTTTCATATCCGCTTGCCTYCTTCGCATTATTCACTAAATACATCGTGTCCGAATCGGTTATGATTCTCGATTTTCTTTTCTACTAATGCGGCTGTGTCCGCATGGTCTTCGAAGTATTTAGCGGGTTCATTTACGTATTCCCCCGCAACATGTCCGAGGTTTTCCGTGATAGCCGTATGTACTTGTCCTACTGCGAATGATGCCGAGCGCATTTGATTAATGCTATCTAGTTGCCCTTTGATTTCGTCGAAGTTCGGTACTTGTGATGCCTTCGCTAACTTCTGACTCATTACTAATAGAGCTGGGCGAATATGCGGAAGATTGTCACCTTTGCCGACTAGTTCTGCTAGTTGCCCCGTGAAATATCCTTGTAATTCGTGCGCCGTATGTCCGTTCTTGCTCGCTACTTCCACCATTTTCTCTAGGTATTGAATAGTTGTTCGTTGATTAGGCGATAGTAACATCTTTGTTTTTAGGCTGCTGATTTCCGCATCATATAAAATACGGTCGGCTTCGTTTAGACCTTCGAATTGTGGCATTAATAGCGCTCGTGTTTGCTTCTCGGCTTCGTCTAATAACGCATTATACTTGCCTCGACGATCTTTCATTTCCTCTAAGAATACGTGTGTTACCACTTGCTTAATGCGCTCTTTTCTCGCCAGTTTGCCCTTGAATGTTAATTCTTGATTTGCCCCTACTTTACGTAACTCTTCGTTAAGTCCATTACCGTTACTTCCATTTAGTAGCTGGATTACGTAGCTCGCTGTGCCTGCTTGAATATCTCGTGCCTCGTGGATTAGTTCTACTGCTGTCTTAGTGTTTGTCATTTTTGTCCTATCTCCCTTTTGTTTGTTAGTTTAGTGTTTTATATAAACGGCATTGCCGTCGATAACTTGCGTTATTATTTGGTTGAGTGCATAAATCCCGCCAACTTATCGCGCATCGTTTTAAAGAATTGCTTTAACTTTCCTCGCGCTGATCTTTCTTTTGTTTCTTGCTTTTCTTGTTCTTGCGCTTCGACCTCGTTAATATAAATATCGTCTATCGCTTCCTGCGTTCGCTTATCGTCCATAATTACGGAACATTCGTTACACGCTGATTTAGGTTTCATTTGTGGCAGCGCGTATAAACTAGATAATGACTCGTTGTAAATAGCGTCATTAGGTGTGTATAAATCGTAGGCAATAGGCGTTTCCCTATCGCAACTAGCTTCGACTATTTCGTTAATCTTTCCAGCTAGGCTCGTGATATCTTGCATAGGCGCTATAATCTGCCCCACTGTTCGCGCATTATCGGTAACATGAGCCACTAAGAACGAGTGACCACGATAATTTTTAATATCAGCTATTACTAGTGGTCGATTGGCTCTACCTAGCTGTATGCCCGTCTTTCCTTTTGCTGCGTCTAGAATCGCATCATTAATCATTTCTTAATCTCTCCTTTCTTATCGTTTACTCTTTTTCGTAAGCTTACCGATGCTTCTAGCAACGGTAAATCATATAGTAACTTCGCTTGAATAACTCGAAGGTTTTCACTTCCTATTAATCTCTCGATTTTCTTAATGTTCTCTTTTTTCGGCTGTACAAGACCCCGTTCCCACCTATTGACGGTATTAAATGAAACATTTAACAACTCGCCGAACTGCGTTTGATTGAGTCCTGTTATTTGTCTAACCGCTTTAATATCCTGTGGTCGCATTTATACCACCCTTCCTTAGTTGTTGTATTTTTCACACTGGAAATGTGTATTTTTCACACTTCGAAGTTAAATAAAAGATTATTAGTTTCTTAAAAAGGAGGTGCGACGCAGGACAAACAGGGAAATGCCACGCCATTAGCTACGCTGCACATAACGCCTACGCCACGAATGAAAGAAAAACTACCCTTGCGTTGACGGCTTGGAGAAACCGCTAGCTATCCGATACTTCCCGCTGACAAAGCTGCGCACGTATCTTCGTGCATAACTTGCTATGGCGGCGCTCTGACAGTAGGCGGTTAATCTCATCTATGTCCTCATCTGTAAGGTTAAGTTGTGACTGAATACGCTTTTGCTTACTTTTAGGCGGTTCATTTATTCCAGATTCCCAACGGTAAACTGTAACCATGGAGACACCTACTAGTTGTGCGAATTCTTCCATTGTGTAACCTATAGTCTTTCTGATAAAACGCAGAGTGTCACTGGTCATTTAGTTGCTCCTTTTTCTTTCGTGCCGAATTTATTTAAGTACATCTGACGATAGAGTACATAAACATTCGCATCGCCTTTCGTTTTGGTCTTTTGTGCCTTATCGTAGAAATAGTATAGATTTACACCAGCAGGCATCGGTTCTGTACCGATACATGCACCTTTAATGGTTGCACGTTGCATAACATCTTCGTCGCCTTCGATAATTGCATAATCGTACTCATGTCTGATACGCATATTTTTCATCTCCTTTCGTTTTTTATTTCGTATAGTTTTATACATCGCTAGTTAAAAGAGAGAACTAGGCGCCATGTGAATAGCGCCCACTCTAATGCGATTGGATAGAATGTAGTAGCGGCTTAATAAATACGAGCAGCTTCCGTAATACCTAAATCGAAGCGCATACGAATTTACGTACTTACCTAACTAGATTGAGAACAGGTGCGTACCCTATTCCCGTCACCTATATGTATTTCTGACTAGGTAAAACGTGTATAGTGTGACGTATATTTTTATACGTTTTTACGCATTAATCCGTATTACTCCCCCCACACACCCTTATAGGCGCAGCAACCTGCCGAAACGGGTCACTTTTACGCAGATTTCTTGATATTATGTTTCTCGTACAGCTCTGCGATGAAAATTGCACCTTCACGAGTTGCCTTTAACGTTTTGCATAATCTATCGTTCTTAACTGTCGTAGATAGTTTGAAGTATTTAGCGTATTTTACGTTTGCCGTGTAATGCCCATCCGCTCTTACGTTACTTAACACGCCTTGATATTGTAAAAACTTGCGAAGGTTAGCTGATGAAATGCCGTCTAAATATTCTAGCCCTACGTTTCTAAGAGAAATGAGATCCGTGCCGTTAATGACATCTAATTCCGCTTTATATTGGTCTCGTTCACCCTCTACTTTTGCGATATGTCGGTTTTTATATTCGCTTACCTTCGCCGTAGCTTGTGCTAGTGCCATTAAATCACCACTGATGAGTGCTTTTGCTACTTCGTGTTGTAATTCTATCTCTTTGTTAACTTCGATTATCTTCGTAGATGTTTCGGTATTCTCCTCGATATTGAGTAATTGAGTTCGCACTTCCCTCGCTATTTCGCTGTCTCTTAGCAACATGCCGATTCTTAAAATAGCCCTCTTGGGGAATACATATGCACCACGATAACCCACACCACTCTCTAGTAAAGACGCATTATACATCTTTACTGTCTCTTTGATTTCGCTATACTTCGCTAGGTACATTCCGTCTTGCTCTAATTCGTCGTTATTTCTTTGAATTACGGCTTTCAATGTACTATGTGGCACGTTATAAAACGCCGCTACTTGCTTTGTAGTCGCCATTTCCATAACTGGCAGCAGTAACAGCCCTTCGACTCTATGTAGTACTTCGATTCTCTCGATATATTTCTCGCGCTGTGCGACGTTTTTCGGGTCTGTTAGCGCATCGCCTTCGATAATTACTGGCTTTTCTGTGTCTTGCACCGCCGTTATCACTGGTTTTATGGCTGGTTTCAATGTTTCCTCTCCGAAATTTAGTTTGATTACTAGGTTTTCTGCTTTAATTCCCATTTTTGCTTCCTCCGATTAGTTGTTTTATAGTTAGTTTTTATAGTTATTGACTACGTAGTCCCAGTTTTTAAGGGATTCGCCGTCGTTGAACGTTATTTCTATATGATTTTTTTTAGAATTCCTCTTAATTTCTTGCGTTGTACTATGCAAGTTTTGGCGATTTGACGTTTTATTTTCCGCCTCTTCTTTGTCTTCAGCTTCGCTATCCGCCTTTTTACATCGCCATCTCCGCCTTTTCTTCTTTGTTAGCTCGCATTTTTTCTCTGCGGGCATGTCTAAGTATCTCGTTGCGCTTTTTGGTATCTCTATCCAGCCTATAAACATCGCTACGCCTCCTTAAATTTAATTTGTTAGCGGTATTAACTTGCTGCTACGTCTTTTTTAACCCGTTGCATGTCCTTCGTCTTGTACTCTTCGATATGCTGCGAGAATTCAATATCGAACTTGCTTGCTCGTGGGTATCGGTCTAGTAACGCATGTCTTTCGAGTGGTCGTAGTGGTTTATATAGGTTTGTTCGCCCTAACCCTCTGCGCTCGATTTCGATTAAACCGACTTCTTCCAGCAATGCAATATGCTTCTTTACAGTCGGTACGCTTTTCTTTAATACTCGTGCAACGGCATACTGTGACGGATACGCAGCGCCTTCGTTTCTGTTATACCAGTTGATAATTATTTGATAGATTAGGATTGAATCTGCATTGAATCCGTACTCATTTAATGATAAGTACTCGAGTATAGTTGCTGGCATCTTAATGAAGTCAACGCCGTTCTCCTTGTCTTCCTTGTCGTATAATGGGTTCGGCTCACTATCCCTTTTTATGGCTTTCAACTCGTTCCTTAATGCTTTTTGTTGCTCTCTTCTTTCCTTTTCTCTCTCTTTTGTCATGGTTTCCCTAGTCCTCCTTTACGGTTTCCAATTGGTAATATTTCCCCTCGTTGCGTACACGCTTTTTTAGACGGTAAGCTGGTTCAACGTCAAGACCGTGCGTGTGCTATACGGAATACAGATTTACTCTTATACAGATGTTATACAGATTTAAATACATTTGAGCGTCGGATACAAAAGAGCGTATCCTTGCTCTATTACGCATTAATAGATATCGTAAGAACTTAAAAGACTACGCAATAATATAAGAGCGAAGACCTTATAGAGTAATGTCCCTACCGCTGATCTTTCTTACTGCGTCGCTTTAACCCTCACACCCTTATAGGTGCGGCAGCCGTCTGTAATTGGTATGATTCTGCGATATTTCTTTAAATTAATTTTTAATGCCTTCGTATGTATAGGTGCTTTAGCATTCGAAGAAAAGGCGATTCTATTAAAATTAATGAGCTGCCTTCTACGTGCCTACACAATCATAGGCGCACCGTTTTACGATTTTGGGTGTAATTGCTGCGGTTAAATGAAAAAGTTATCCGCTCGCATATAATAGAAATAACTAGAATAGAAGGCGCTATAACAGACGTGAAATGCACTAGAATCGCCTGTAACGATTTCTATGCACCCGATTAACTTTGTATATCTATCGAGGTTATAGCGACTGCTAGACCCACTGTATGACATCAATATAAAAGACCTTGTGTTTTAAAATTTATATGCGGATTTTTTGAGCTTCGTAGGTTTCGATAATGTGGACGGACTGGGTAAACGTGGAAATGCTATAAAAACGCTAGGGGATTACGTGAAATCTTCGACTGTCTTACGAGTTACCAATAAGACCCCTTTTGATATCGCAGAGGAATGCGTAAGTGGGGCGGTATGAGAGAATAAAGCGACATCGTGTCTCGTTATTAATGCGCAGGGGCTTCGGTATGAGTTTAGGTTGATAATGCGCTAGGGGCGGACGTCAAAGTAAAGGTTCATCTTGACCCGTTACTATTTCCATTTATTAGTACCCGAGTTTTAAAATATGTACGCTAATTGTGTACAGCAGTTGCACGGCTTATAGACCCCCGCTTGGAGGGTACGGGAAATTTTCGGTTTGGGTGGTCTTGTCCTCGATGCGTTTTAACTTCGCTCATTCGAAGAGCTGAACGCTTTAAAACGAACCTTTCTTTTCTTCCTTCGCTTTTAATCGCAGAAACAAAAAGAATAGTAATTCAATTCACTTCGATTCGATTCAATTACTTTCAATGCGAACAACTAAACGAAACACAATCGAAACAACTTCGAACTTCTTTACGATTCAAATATAATTCACAAACGAATTACTTCACGAACTCAATCTAAACAACAATTGAATAAGAAACTAAACAAACAACTTCTCACTAATCTTTTAACACAACAAATAAAAAGATCATACGAAGAAACAACGACAACAATATATCGAAGACACTCACGCAGATACATATAGTACTAGGTCATGTGCTGGTGTTGTGGTAATGATGGGTAGTGTGCTGGCTTATGTCGGCGCATAGTGGCAGCCTGTGACGCACCTATCGCCTACCTATCCGCTTCTAGTAACATTGCAACAGTAAAGGATAGTGAAGTATATAGCGCCTGTATGCGCCTGTGTGGTACGGTGTGGTGTAGCTTGGTATAACGGCTAGGTATGTCGGTGTATTGTGTATAGGTATTGCGGGGTGGTCGAAGTACATATGCCCTATTGGTCGCAGGTAATGGCGTCGGGGTATATTGGTGTGAGAATGCGCGAAGGTATGCCGCCCTATCTCTATATAAAATGCATTCGGGGCAGCAGTCTAAAAAGGTACACCTTTATGAACATCATGAAATACGTCCTATATAAGTCTATTAATTAACACACATCAACCTTTATGTACGTCCATAAAATAATTGACCTTTATAGACGCATAGTGTATATTTAGGCTAACGATAAAAAGAGATGGGGTTTTCATTATGGCAATCAGCTTCGGTTATATCCGTGTATCTACAAAAGAGCAGAACTTAGACAGACAATACAAGGCGCTAGAATCTCATGTAACGGATACAAAATACATATATAGCGATAAGGCTAGCGGTAAGGATATGGAGCGTGAGGGCTTTCAGAATATGCTTAAAGCAATGCGTGAAGGGGATACGCTCTATATTAAATCTATCGACCGACTAGGCAGAAACAAGGCGCAGATAAAAGAGTATCTCGAATACTTCAAGAAAGAAAAGATTCGTGTTAAAATTATCGACCTTCCTACGACTATGACAGACGTACCAGCGGGGCAAGATTGGGTTATTGATATGATTAATAATATTATTATCGAGGTTTATACATCTATCGCAGAACAAGAAAGAAGAACGATAAAAGAGCGTCAACGTGAAGGTATCGACGCAGCAGCAGCGAAGGGAAAACATTTAGGGCGTCCTGTTATGGCACTTCCCGAGAACTGGGATACCTTATACTGCGATTGGAAAAGCGGAAAGTTAAAAGCAGTCGAGTTTATGGTAGCTGTTAATATGAAGAAGGCAACGTTCTATAAAAAGGTAAAAGAATACGAGGCAGCGCAGTAATAGGCGGTGTCTTTTTGTGCTGAATGCGTGACCCCTTGAGTTCAGAGCCTTCCTTCCAGCAGAACGAGCAGCAGGTGTATAGCCGCCGCCATTCGTTTCGATACTATGGTCCGTATACATATTTCACAGCGCCTCATACACGCCAATCTGATGACATTTTACCCCGTGACATCGCTTTTTTGTAAATGAATGTACACATATTTCCGATATACATTAACGTAACCAACGTTGTTACAATAGCGTTATTCATATTACATTCAACATACGCGATATAGTTTACACTGCGATACGGAGTATTCCGAACAACGACGCAGATGTACCGACAATCATTCGCCTTTTATAAATGTAGTCCTGCACATCCATCAAACGCCATCCTTCCCTATGATTCTACAGAAAGAATAGCGTATTTTTTCATTTCAGAGGCATTTATTCACAAAATATTCCTTGTAAAATTCCCTTAGCATGTAACCTGTATTTTCCCTAATATCCATTAAATTTATATGCGCTCCCATTTTACAGCCATGTTCACTATCTTTATCAAGCATCGGGAATGAGTATGAAGAAAGGCTATCCTCAGATAGCATTTCTCCTCTATGCAAATATTTCGACCTTTTATCATAGTACTCAATGAAACCCTTTGCTGCATCTGCATTCAGGTATTTTTCAGCCAAACCTCTTACTCTTTTAGATATCTGATATTTAGGCTGACTACACTCTTTACATGTCTCCTCCTGAAACCCAATTAAGGTAGTAACTTCTAAAGCAGAAAGGTATAAAGTTGTCGCTATTTCAGTCAATTTGTTATCATGCTTTCTCGCAGTATGGTAGTGGGAACAAGCCTTTAAGAATAAAGCTAAATCCTTATCTAATTTATCAGTATTAGCTATATAGTCCACGAATCTTTGACCTATCTCTGAAATGACGATATATCCATTCCTAACAAATGGCTGATATGTAAAGGAATCATTTATAGAAATTGGTACTTGATACACTTCCTTAGGTGATATTTCTTCCRGTTTTTGACCTGTATAATATGCATAATCTCTCTCAAAAGGGAAATCTGTTTCTACTGATAAAAAGTCCATTATCTGCTTTAACTTAGGGAAAAGCTTACTACGCACTTGACTTTCACCATGAGCATATATAGGGAAAGTAATATCGGTAAATCCATCTGAGGATACCCTTGTTGTGAAATTTTCACCTTTATAACTTGATAGAGAAGGGTGCGATTTAATACCTATCTTCACAAAGAATTTCTTATATGCCCCTTTATTTTTCCTTGCTTTTCTCACAACTTGTCTAAGTCTTTGACCTAAAGGAGAGCCTGCCTCTAATTCTTGTTTAGTGTCCACATCTTCAAAGAACAGATTAACAATTGAGCCATTGTGCTTATATGTAATACCAATATTTAGGGATGTAATACCTATGTCCATGATGCCAAAATGAATTTTCTTTGCTTTTTTGTCTTTTCTAGGTTCGTAAGAAAAACACTGACATTGCCCAAACTCATTTTCAAGCTCTGCCCATAGACTTCCCAAAAAATCATTAGACTGTTCTATATCCATAATTCCAATATCTAAAAGCATCTATTTCCATATCCTCCCTTGCTGTAGCCCTATCCAAATTATAGCATTTATTATGATGAAGATAACTTTTAACCAAAATAAAAGAGAGACAGATCAATCACCTACTCCACACTTTCTATCCTCAGGCATCTCTAATTCAATTTGTTCTGTAAGTAACTCCATATCAATTTAACTAACATCCCTCTCAGCTAGAGATACTACTTTGGGAAATGCTATGTACGCAGGAATACTACGAACAAAGAAATTGAGTTGGATATATAAAACCGATATACCCTATTTTTTCGATTTTGGGATATATCAGTTTTATTAGCTTGATGGGCGGGGTCGCACCAACAAAACGCGAATTTCGTAAGCTAAGCAAAATTTTATAAAAAAAAGGGCAATGCTGTTATACATCGCTCCTCTCATCTATTGTCTTCCTTATATTCTTTTATTTTATCTCGACAATTTAGAAATGTTTCCGTAAGCTGTGCGGCTATGACAGATAAAGCGAATAGCGCCGAGAATAATTTTATGTAAAAGTTATCCGATACATTCAGCAGCCACAACGCGAATAAGCCCAACGTTAATAATATAATAGACGGTTTCCGCCCATGCTTAATTTTTATCTTAATTCGGAACATGTGCGTCCCTCTCTTCCATTGATATTCCTAATTGATTACATCTATATAAAGTGAAAAGCGCTAGGGTGGTTAATCCTGCGCCTTTCTGTATAACGGCTATTACCGTCCTGTGGTGATATATTATCGGCATGGATGCGTATATCTTGCGCCAGTGGTGAGCCGAAAATCACAATATAAATCGGTTATATTACATGCGCAATAGCTACGGCACAATGCCGCCGAGCGTTCTACAATTAATATTATATAGGTCTATAATTCCCCGCACAACACGAATGCACGTTCTAATTAAATGCGCGCATATAATCTTTTTCACGTGAAACTATGCCGCACCCTTTTTTCCATGCGCCCTGTCCTAATACAAATTTAATCTGTTCATGGCTGCAAATTGTACCGCCATCAGCATATATCATCGAAGTGTAGCCACTCATGCACCGTCAAACGTCTTCCCTGTTTTCTTCGCTAATCTTCGGGCAACTTCGCTTTTAGTTTCCGTAAGATCATAAAAGGCGATATCTAAAATTAGCTTATCAATATCGCTATCGCAGCACTTATACATATCTTCTCGTAATACTGTGTCTAGTGCTTCGCCCTCTACGTCTATGTCCGTATCTATATTATCTAACGTGCCCAGTTCTTCACCTACTAGTCACAGCAGCGCACGCTTTCCGCCCCTGTTCTTACAATAATGGCGTAACCCTTGCTGTAATAGTACATATACTCTATTATCAAAGTCGCCCTGCTCGATATTATACGACCTTACCGCATACTCTATGCGCCTGTAGCAATACTCTATAAAATCCGCTTCGTTATTCATTTTAGCTCGATTCCTCTCGGCTCTCTTTTGGCGTCGTACCTCTGCTTTCTCTTCGGGTGTCATGATGCCGCCCCCCTCTGTTAGCATATTATTTAAGTTAAAACACTCAATCATACGAGCGCCTTTAAACTTATATGCGTAGGTATTTTCTGTATAATCGACTACGGATTTCTTTCTAAATGCTTCCCGCTCCACGGAAAAAACGTGATTATCTCCAAACGCTACCAGCTTATTATTATAGAAAGTATAGTGTCTTCCCACAGTTGTATCGTTAAAACTCGTGATTTGTTTCGAATAATTATTTAATCGCATACCTATACGCCCCTATTAGAGGTACTGACGGCAAAACGCGGATTTTATAAGCTAAGGATATGCAGAATTTCATGCAGGCTACGAGAACGGTTTGAACTGCAAAATGCTGTTGTGACAGGAATGTATGAACTCTTGTATACAGAGAAGGAAACAGAAAGCTAGAAAACTCTTGATATGAATGGCTTTTTGGGATTTGGTTACTGCTGATAATAGGACGTTATGTTAACCTCACATGTATAGAATATACATCAAAAAAATGTACGACTTATTCTAATTTCTTCGTGATAGAATATAATGAAACCATATTTTAACAAAAAATAAGGGGGGGAAAACTCTTGTATAAAAAACTTAGAAAACATCTTATATTAGGTTCCCTAATTCTTATCATTAGTGGCTGTTCAATTCCAACAGGGTACGACACACAACAAGAAGCATTAAAACAAGGATTAAAACCAACAAATAATACAGAGCTAGATAAATATAATGCTCTAAAACGTGTTATAAAAATAGATGAAAAAATAGCCTTTTTTGTTACACCTGATAATTACATTTCAATAGCAGATTTAGAAATAGAAAATGGAAAATGGACTGTTAGTGGGATAACAGGAGGAGTAAATGTAAGTGAATTAAAAGTACAAGATTCTGGTATATCACCTACTATGGGAATATCAAATGGAAAAGTTATTTCTGGTTATCTTAAGAACTCATCTATTATCAAGGTATCATATGAATCCATCCCAGGACATATTGTAGATTTAGATAAATTCTTACCAAATGAAACAAAGTATAAAGGATGGAGTTTATGGTACGTGATCCTTCCTAATAAATTAGATGATGATTTAAAATCATTCGATCTTATTACGACTGTTTTAGAATTTAAAGATACAAACGGCACTATTATAAAATATAAGAACTGATTATCTAAAAACAACTTCTGATAACGATAATTATGTAAATGAGCTGTCCATATGGACGGCTTATTTTATTTTTGGCTTAGCGTGGTTTTTTTCCAAAATGCTGGCGATACCCCATATAGTGCGCCTTAACTTCCCACATCTTCGCATTATCCGTCTTGGCTGCGTTTGCTAGTGCGTTTAATTCTTCATTTATCATTCTTTCCTCGCCCCCTTGTTAGTGGTAGTTATCTATATTTTCCTCTAGCCATGGTTAGTGGTAGTAATTTCTTTTAAATCCCTTAAAAAGGTCTTGACCCTAGGGTCTTTCGGTTTTTATCATGCCGCAGCGAAGTTAGGAAAACGGCTGGTGGCAGAGTTATCCCCTAGATTTCGAAGTTAAAAAGTAACTAAGAAAGCTAGAGAGATAAGCGTCTTCGGTTAATGCCATGCCTTGCTTTATTAGGTTTCCGTATGTATGACCCTATTCGCTTAATGACTTTCGCCATATGCACCCTTTTACGTAGGCTTGTCCGCATAATATCGTCCCTATGCGACAAACTGAATGCACTCCCTAGCACCGTAATGCTAACGACAACCACCCGAACCTTTTAGACTAAACGCCTAGGCAAGTTCTCACCTACCCGCAGCACACGAATAGGAATGCGCTACGGGGCGCTATCTTTGTAAAAGTATACTAAGTACTTTCTGCACGACCGATAACAAGCCAATCAGTTTTTAGCGTGGTTTACAGGCAATTCCACGTTCGGAGATCCTGTAACTCAGCACCTAAAAATGGCAGCACTTAAGAAGCCTTGCATTCCTCGAATTTTTTCGATAAAATGAAGGTACTGAATAGACAAGATTGTCCGTTATTTAATTGTTGTTGAATGCACGGATTGTCCGTTATTTAGGTTTACTGAATATGCGGTAATTTCCGCTATTTAGTTCTAAGTCGATTATTTTGGGTCACAGACTGCGCCAACAGTCTACCCTACGAGGAGCATCCGCCAAGATGCTCTTTTTTTATTTACAAGAAATTTCGCAGGCTTTCCGCTACTTCGTTTTTATCTAAGTGCAGATAACGCGTTGTAACGGAAATATCACTATGCCCTAGCGCTTTCGATATCAGCGCGACATTCGCACCTTTCTTTAAGAGATTCTTTGCAAAACCTCTACGTATTGCGTGCGGATTAATGTTTTTAAGTCCGTATTCTTTAGCGTGTTTAGTCATTCGTTTTGATATAATATTATTCGTCAGACTAGTTAAGACACTTTCGCCGCTCTTCGTAATAAAGAGATAATCATTTTTCACGTTGTATTCTCTTCGAATAATTTCGTTTTGTTTCATAAGAACGTCTAGCAATCGTGCGAGAGCGTCGTCAAACGGCAGATATATTGATTCATGATTCTTAATAATACCGCCGTCAACACTTAATACTTTCGCATCTAAATCGACGTGCTTATGCTCTAATTGCGCCAATGTGCCGACGCGTATTCCCGTTTGATACATAAGTAAGATAGCGGTAGCGTCTCGTAAATCTAAGAATCGTGTTAAATCGAGTACCGATAACAGGATATTAATTTCTCTATCCGTCGCACCTTCTTTAACAGGCGTATCTACCTTTATCTTCACATTGCGCCAAAAGTTAATATCAATCCACCCGTTATCGTGGCAACGTCCTAGAAACGCCTTTAAGCACTTTAAACGAGTTAATTTCGTTTGATTACTAACGTTCATAGACGATAGCCACTCGTAAATATGATTAACGTTTAATTCTTCTAAGTACTGCGTATCTGTTATCTTCGTAAAGTGATTAACGTGTAAATAGTAGTCATTTATCGTACGCTCACGTAAGCCTGTCGCCTTCATTTGACGCACAACTATATCGAGCGCTTTGTCGATTGTTAAATTGAACGTATAACGACTTTCTGCGGTCTCTTTCTTCCGCGGATCACTTTTCAATCTATCGCTAAAGATATTCGATAAGTCTTCGCTAATCATTAAAGAATCACGTCTTTTTGACATAAAAAAATAAGCCCCCTAACTCGTTAGCGACCGCACATTGTACGATTCAACTTACGAATTAGAGAGCTTATATATTGCGGACTTTGACGTCACCGCAAAAGGTTTTCTTAGCGTCCCAGGAGAGATTCGAACTCCCGACCGTACGCTTAGAAGGCGTATGCTCTATCCGGCTGAGCTACTGGGACATGGAGCGGGTGAAGAGAATCGAACTCTCGACCAGAGCTTGGAAGGCTCTTGTTTTACCACTAAACTACACCCGCATATGTTATTTTACTTTTCTTCGTTAGCGCCGTTGCCCTATCGACAATATTTATTATATTCATAACCACTTATAAAGTCAACACTTTTTTAAAAGAGGATAATTTTTCTTATCCTCTTTTAAAAATTGCTTGTTCCACCAGCTGTCCGTCTAATGTTTCAAAACGAACTTCTATATGATTTTCATCCATTTCTAATAAAGCGAATGTTTTTTCCACACGAGAGCGCGGGAGCAAAATACTTCCTGGATTAATAAATAAAATCCCATCAATTAATTCTGCCCCTAATACATGAGAATGTCCAAAGCATGCTACTTGCGCTTCTACTTCTTCTGCATGATACGCTAACGTTTGTAACGTCATTTTCACATTATGACGATGACCGTGTACAACTAAGAAACAAATTCCATCTACATCAGTTACAATTTCATCTTGAAAGTTAGCATAATCACAATTCCCTTTTACAACATGGAAACCTTGCAGCTCTTCGTGAGCAGGCGTTAGCTCTGAATCACCGCAATGAATCATGACATCTACTTTCCCTTCGTAATTCTCTTTTAACTGCTGTAATTCCTTCACAGAGCTATGACTATCGCTTACGATTAAAGCTTTCATCAATCTCTCTCCCTTATTCTTCTAAAAACCATTCTGGGATTTTTTCTTCTAATTTACGAAGAGCACGCCCACGGTGACTAATCGTATTTTTCTCATCTGAGCTTAGCTCCGCCATCGCTTTTTTATATCCTTCTACATAAAAAATCGGATCGTACCCAAAACCATTTTCCCCGCGGCGCTGTTCTAAGATTTTCCCTTCGCATGTTCCGTTTACAATAACCGGCTCTTTATCAGCTTCAGGGAAAGCAACTGCTAGCGCACAGTAAAAACGAGCTGTACGTTTTTCTAAATCGACGTCAGTTAACCCTTGTAACACTTTATCTATATTCGCCTGATCATCTTTCGGCTCTCCAGCAAAACGAGCTGAATATACACCTGGTTTCCCGTTTAAGGCATCTACAATAAGACCAGAGTCATCCGCAATTACGATGGAATTCAACTGTCTACTAAGACTGTCCGCTTTTAAAATTGCGTTTTCTTCAAATGTTTCACCAGTTTCTTCGACTTCTTCAATATGAGGAAAATCGTGTAAAGATTTCACTTCTAAGTCAAATCTCTCAAATAACTCAGCAAACTCACGTACTTTCCCAAGATTTTTCGTCGCTACAACAACTTGCTTCATATTTTCCACCTCTACTCTATATGAGATACGATGTCACCTAACGCTTCTTTTTGCTTTTCAACAAGTTGGAAAATCCCTTGTTCAGCAGCATCAAGTAATTCATTTAATTCAGCTCTGCTAAACGTCGCTTCTTCTCCAGTTCCTTGTACTTCAACAAACTGACCTTTTCCAGTCATAATAACGTTCATATCAACGTCTGCTTTAGAATCTTCAGCATAATTTAAATCTAAAACGACACCTTGTTCTTCAACAATACCTACTGACGTTGCCGCTAAATAATCTTTCACCGGAATTTTAGATACTTTGTCTGCTTGCAATAATTTTTCAAAAGCTAATACCATTGCTACATAAGCACCTGTAATAGAAGCTGTTCTCGTTCCGCCATCCGCTTGAATTACATCACAGTCAATCCAAACCGTTCTTTCGCCAAGCGCTTCTAAATCAACAACCGCACGTAATGCTCGTCCAATTAAACGCTGGATTTCCATTGTACGCCCTGTTACTTTTCCTTTACTTGACTCCCTGATTGTACGTTGCTCTGTCGCACGTGGAATCATTGAGTATTCTGCTGTTACCCAGCCTTTTCCTTCTCCGCGCATAAACGGCGGTACACGCTCTTCAATTGTCGYTGAACAAATTACCTTTGTATCCCCAACTTCAATTAGTACTGATCCCTCTGGATGTTTTAAATAATTTGTATGAATATGTATATGGCGTAGCTCTGCTTTTCCTCTACCATCTACTCGCATAAAAATAACCCCCTCATAAATACTCTCATTAGTATAGCCAAATTTAAATGTACGATATGTATAACAATAAAAGAAGGGGAACTCAAAAAGCAATTCCCCTTTCTTACATAAGTATATCAAATTATTCACGATTAAAAACTACCTGTATTTACGTTTTGTGGACGATCGACAGGTTTTATTAACTTTTCACCTTTCTCATCCGTAAGGTTCGCTTTACCATTTACTTCAATAGAAACATTTTTCACACCTTGTTTTTCCGTTAAAGATAAGACCAACGACTTCAATACGTAATTTGAAATCATGCTTTTGTCTGGGTTCACAAATATATTTTCATTAAAGTTTAATGTAATATTTCCGTTCTCCACTTTCGGATTCGTAATAAGCTTAACTCCCGGATTAAAATCATTTAGTAACGAACCGTGAATCGGACCTTTTACAAGCTCATTCACAATTGCCGAGTAATCATTTTCTTTTCCTTCTGCAACGCGTCTTGTTACCGGTACGTAATATTGCTGCTTATTATTATTTTGCGCCATAAAGTAAAGTGTAACCGGTTTTGTATTCGTTACATCTGCTACTTGTTCATCATCAAAGTTAATTCCATTCGCACGACTTACACCTTCACCAAGCGGTGTACCCGCAACAGGCATCTTCGCTAACTTTTCACCATTTATTTGGAACTGCACTTGTTTTATTTCTGTAAATTGAGTCAAAGTCCACGCTACTGATTCAATAATTTGACGCTCTTCTTCTTTTGAATAATTTTTCATTTCTTTAGAGAAATCAATTACTGCTGTCCCGCCCTTTTTCAAATTTAAGGTCATCGTCGTATTCGCTGGAAGGACTGCTCGAAATCCATTCGGCAATAAATTTGTGACTGGTCCATCTTTCACAAGATACTCTAACGTTTGCTGTACAACTTCATTCGCTTTCGGAGTAGGCATTGCAATAGTTTGCGGTACGACATATCCATTTTTATCAACGAGGTATAACTCTCTATTTACTGTTTGCCCTTGTTTATCTTTTTTAGCTGTTTCTTTCTTTTCACCTTCTGTATACGTAACTTTTTTTGGCGGATCAATTTGTTCTGTCGCTTTCTCTTGATTTAACAAGCCACACCCTGATAATAAAATCGCACTCACAGTAGCACCAACAACCCATTTAAAAGTGGATTTAGGCATGCCATTCCCCCCTAAAATCTAAGTTTGTACTATTATGTATACGAGCTGTTTCATATTTTAGAACAAGCTATAGCCACTTACACAGAAAAAACCCCTGATTTCTCAGGAGTTCTCTTATATGAGTCTACTATTATTCTGTTTCTAAATTAATATGCTTCACATTTTCAATCGGCTGACCGAACCACTTTGATGCAATTTCTTTGAACAGGCCTATTTTACCAGTCGTTAAGAAGAGATGATCACTTTGTTCTTCTCCCTCATTTAACATCTTACTATGGTATAAAATCGTGCTTACCTCACGCGCTGTTTCATCACCCGAACTAATTAATTGTACTTGATCCCCCATTACCTTTTTAATAACAGGACCTAGAATCGGATAATGTGTACACCCTAAAATAAGTGTATCAATGTCAGTACTTTTCAACGGTTGCAACGTTTCTCTTACAACTTCATACGCCATTTCACTTTCGAAATTCCCGCTCTCTACAAGCTCAACGAAAGGTGGACACGCTAAACTTTCTACCATAACACGGTTATTAATAGACTTTAGCGCCTCTTCATATGCACCACTTTTTACTGTTCCAATCGTTCCAATAATCCCTACATGATACGTATTTGTCACTTTTAAAGCTGTACGTGACCCTGGATGAATAACTCCAACTACTGGAATTGATAATTGTTTCTGCATTTCTTCTAATACAACCGCCGTTGCTGTATTACACGCAATAACTAACATTTTGATATTTAAATCTAATAAATGCTCCGTCATTTCCCACGTAAATTGACGCACTTCTTCACGAGAACGCGGACCATAAGGGCAACGTGCTGTATCCCCTAAATATATAATACGCTCTTTCGGCAACTGACGAATTAATTCCTTCGCTACTGTTAAACCGCCCACTCCTGAATCAATAACACCGATCGCTCTATTCAACTTAATCACCCGTTTTCTCATTCGTCATCTTATTTTATCCCGCGTTAACGGGCAGTAAAACKCCCACCTCAAAATTCGGCTGCAGCAAAGAAGTTCGGCGGGAGATCCACTGCCCGTAAACGCCCGATTGGTGAAGGCTAATAATCAGCGGGGAATGAACAAAACCCCCACTGATTAAAGTTTCACTTTATGTTTATCAGTATATTTTACACACTTTAAGTTCGCTAACTTAAAATGCCCCTGTATAAAATTTTTCATTTGTACCTGTATAGATCAGGACCTTTTTTATTTTGCTCCTTTTTTTCATAATTTGCAAGACAGAAAAACAACCGACCTTCTATATGAAAGTCGGTTTCTTCTATATAAAATGCTCATTCAAAATAAAACTCCCGCTACCTTTATTAATAGCGGGAGTTTTATTTCTATAATTTATTCATAGCTCTTTTTATAGCCTTACCTATTTCCGCACTAGACTGCGGATTCTGTCCTGTAATCAAACGTCCATCTACAATTTCCCCAGCTTAAAATCACTTAGTAATTAACGCTTTCAATTCTTCAGGTGTTAAAAAGGAACCATTCATGCTTTTTCTATGGAGCATCGCATGGCAATTAGGACAAACTGGAATCAAATCATTCACATAATCCACCTCATACTCATTTCCTATTTCACTAAGTGGTATTTTATGATGAACATGAATRAACCCTTTCCCTAAAGCACCATATTGCTTTTCAAAATCCATATTACAAACATGACAATAACAACCATGGTGTTCAATACATTTCCTTCTTGCTACAGCACTACGTTCGTACTGATTAACGATTACTGTTTTTCGATGTCCTTCCACAATAGATAATTGTTCTGGCACTTCATCCGGATAAACTGATTTTGAACAATCTTCATTAAAGCACTGTTCAATATAGCTTAGTAAATCAACTTTTGACTCTAATTTCATTGGACCTTGAATATTACCTAACAATCCGTTTTCCCTTAACTTTTCAAAAGCTAAATCATCAGACTCAATCTGTTGCTGTAAACACAAGCGCATAAATCTTTTTGTTTTTGCCTTTTGATAATCTTCTTTATCCACCCAAAATCCATCATCATCGTTAACGTTTTCCCATGATATATTTACATCTTCCACAATACATTTAAACTTTATTTTCCCTATAAATGCCGAACAATAAATGTAAATAACATCCCCGATTTCGTGATTTGCACTTTGGCTCCAATCAATATAATCATATTGATTAAAAGCACTTACTACATCATATTTTTTCGGGTTTGCTGAAATTATCCACTTCATATCCTTGACCTCTTTTTATATTAACTATAACAAATAATAGTCAAGTTTGACTGATTTTTGATATAAACCACATCAAGACATTCAACCATCACTTCGGTTCTTCGAATATGTATGTTATATCAATCGTTCCTTTTATATATGAGACATTCTTATCATTCATATGGAGCATGAAACAAACAGAAGAACAGCCGACCTTTTGTATAAAAGTCGGCTGCTTTCTTATAGTTCGAGCTCTCCCATGCGAAGAAGCTCAACAACTGCTTGTGAACGTCCTTTAACCCCTAGCTTTTGCATTGCGTTTGAGATGTGGTTGCGTACTGTTTTTTCACTTATAAAAAGTTCACCTGCAATTTCCTTCGTCGTTTTATCTTGAACGAGTAATTCAAATACTTCTCTTTCTCTCTTTGTGAGTAACGGTTTAGATTGATACGCTTTTTCCTTCAACTGGTATAACCCTCCTTGCTTAAGCCAGAGCTGTATATGTGTAAGTTGGGTGTTTATTTAGTCAAGATATTGTATGAACGAAATGTGCAGGTGGTGAATGAAAATGGGCTTTATTTCTTATGTTATTTTAGACTTTTATACAGTGCGCACACTCTTTTTATCCACTTATTTTCCAGTACGCCATATTTGTTCCAGCAATATACTTACAACAGTACCTACAAACAAACCATTACCAAATATATATTGCATAACAGAAGGCAATGATTGAAGTGCTCCAGACGGTAAAAACATAATGCCGCAGCCAAACAATACCGCAACTCCTAAGATCGTTACATTCCGTTCGCTAAGTGGCACTTGTTTTATATTATGAAATCCAATCCCAATAAGCTGCACGAACGAGGCCATTAATACCGCAGATGCGACCGCGGATGGCAGAGAGGCTAAGTAGCGGATAATACTTGGAAATAGCGACATAATGACTAATAGTACACATGCAAATAAGAATGAACGCATGTACTTTTGATTTGTTAAACGTATGAAACCTGCCGTTGCTGGTAATGGAACGACACCTACAGTTGAAAATACGGAGGAAATTATATGCGAAATCCCTCCGATCCACGTACCATCCTTCAACTGTTTTTGTTCAATAGCCGCTTTATGAATGGTAGCTTGATTAATCGCTATAATAGCTGCCACTGTATTTGAAACTAAAATACATACCATAACGAAACTTGATACAGCCATACCTGTATTCCATTTTGGAAGTCCCCAAGCAAATATATGTGGCAGTTGCACAAAATGAGTTACTTGAGATGGAATCGTCACTTTTCCTGCAATCAAAAAAATAATCCACCCACTAATTAGTCCTATTAAAACCGCATAACTTTTAACAAAACCTTTTCCAAAATTGGAGAGTATGACCACGAACAAAAAGATGCCAAAAGCGATCAACGCTGTAAATCCATCGATTTGAGAAACAGTAGCTGTAATTCCTAACATCCCTTTTAAAAACACACCACTTAATTGCAAACATAATAGAAGCAAGAAAGTCCCTGTAACGAGCGGCGTAAATAAAAATAAAATACGTTCTATAAAACCAGTTAGCCCTAATCCTATTAAAATAACTCCGGCAACCATCATCCCTAATTCTAAAATTTGCAACGTACTATGTAATTGATCTTGCCCTACAGTTGCATAAGCTAGTACGGTAAATACACCAACCCAAGATCCAGCTGGTCCATCAGCAATCGGAAGTTTATGTCCAATCCATCCTTGTAAAAAAGAAGATATWCCAACTACGAAAAACGTACGCTGCATTAAATAAAATACTTCTTCCGTCGTAAGATGAAATAATCCACCAACGACAATTGGTAGCGCGATTGAATTTGCTAATAAAAAAATAAACCATTGCAAAGTTCCCATAATATGATTTTGATTATGTTGATTGTCCAAACTTTTCATCCCTTCTAGCTTTCCTATAAGGAAGTATAGCGTTATCCTGTTTCTACTGAATACAAAAGAAGAGTTCTATTTTCACAATTAGAACCCTTCTAAAAACATCTAAACGATTCCTCTATACAAGATTATCAGATTTCACTTGATCTAAATCCCCTATAACAACATTCCCTTTATACATAACTACACTCTTCTCTGTTTGACGAGCCACTGCTTCCGCGGCGCATGTTGCATTCGTCAAGACAAAACTTGCCTCATCCCCTACATTCGGCCATACTCGTTTCCCTTCATTATTTAACGTTTCTTTCCCTCCAGTAATAAAACGAAGAGCTTTCCCTAAAGACCTTTCATCACTCCAACCAAATCGTTCTGCCAATCGATTTGCCTTTTGAAGCATATCACCTGTGCCGAACGGAGACCAATGATCTGTAATACTATCATTTCCTAATGAAACTTTAACACCTTTTTTATCTAGTAACGGAATTGGGATTACTTGTTTACCGATTGGAACGGTTGAAGTGATATCAATCTTTAATGCTGCTAGTCTTTCTGCCACTTCTTCAGCTTCTTTATCAGTAACACCACCAAGTCCAAGCGCATGACTAATTGTTACACGACCTTGCCATCCTGCTTCTTCCGTTAGGCTTGCCAATCTCTTCATTGTAAACGTTCCAAGATTATTCGCATCGTGCAAATGAATATCAACATCCGCATTAAACTCTACCGCAATGTCTATAATCGTATGTAATGATTTTTCAATATCATTATCTACTGTAGCTGGGTCCACTCCGCCAACTAATTGTGCGCCCATACGCATCGCATCCTTCACAAGTTGCATAGAATTACTGCGCAATAATCCATGTTGCGGAAAAGCAACTATTCTACCAGACAACCGATCTTTATATGTTTCTAAAGCCGCTAACGTCGCCTCTAAATTACGAAGTCCAATAACCGGATCCACATTACAATGCGTTCTAATATTTGTTGCGCCATTTCGAAGCAATAACTCTAGCATATTTTCCGCCCTGTCTTGAGCAGTTGCTAATTGCTTTGGTAAAATCGTTTTTTCTTCGTTAAAACGTGTAAAAATATTTTCTGCTGGCATACAAGCTTTCCAAGGCCCACTATAATATGTTTTATCAATATGAATATGCATCTCTTCAAAAGCTGGTAAAACTAATAAACGATTAGCATCAAAAGTTAACGTTTCTTCCTCTTGGGCGATTCCCGATATAATTCTTTTAATTCTTCCATCTTCAATAAGAAGACTGCATATCTCAGTTTCCGTTTGTGAAATTTTCGCTTCTTCATATGTATAACCTGTTTCAAGCTTTACATTAGTCAACCAATACAATGTCATTACTATTTCCCCACCTTATAATAGAAAATACGTCACACCCTCATTTTCATTTTAATACCGACTGAAAATTAAGACAATTAATACGCTATATTGTCCCTTCACAAAAAAATGTAATATAACCTAATGGTCTTCTCATAAATTTCCATATAGAATAAAAGTACACTGTATCACTCATACATAACAGCGGTGATATGAAAAGGAGAGGATCATAATATGTCGAAGAGGTTATATAAATCCGAAACTGACAAAATGTTATTTGGTATATGCGGTGGTTTAGGAGAATATTTTGATATTAGTTCTACTCTCATTCGTATTATTTGGGTCATTGCTATTTTATGTTTTGGAACGGGTTTTTTAGTTTATCTCATTTGTTTATTACTCATGCCACGTTCTTACTAATATTATCCTGATTAGCAATACTCCTTTCACTATACTTAAGCAGAACATACAAATTGAAAAAACGCCTATAGAATCTTTTTCTATAGGCGTTTTTTCATGAAGAATATTTCATCGTTAAATGTAATACCGCCACTTCATCCTCTTCATTTTTATAACTATGTTTCTTATTCGCTTCAAATTGAATGGAATCAAACTCATCTAGCACGTACACATCGTTCTCCACTTGAATAGAAACTTTCCCTTTCATTACTGTTACAAGCTCAATTGCTCCTTCATGATGAGCTTCAGGTTCATATATACTATTCGCTCTTAAACAAGCTCGGTGCATTTCCATACCCGTTTCTTTCGTATACCGGAACATTGTTTCTAAGTGCCACGCTTGTCCTACATCTACTGCAAAGCCTTCTCCGCAGCGCGCAACAGCTACAGGCTCTCCAACAACCATCAATCTCGATAAAGGGATTGATAACCCTTTCGTAATTTTCCAAATGACAGCTAATGTTGGATTCGTTTCACCTCTTTCGATCTTTCCTAGCGTTAATTTACTAACACCTGTCTTTTGGGCTAAATCTTCTAAACTTAATTTTTGTTCATTTCGAATTTGTCTTAATAACTGACCTACTTGCTGAATTACTTCTTTTGTTTGCATATCTTCATTTTCTTTCATATATAAAAACCACCTTAAAATATAAAATAGTTTACTTTTATTATCTTTAAGTATATTATACTATACATAAATACTCAATCCCGAAAGGAGTGCCATACTTCATGCGCGCAATATTACTAGGTCTTTTATCATCGGCCTTTTTTTCTGCAACCTTTATTATTAACAGAGCAATGAATGTATCTGGAACAAGCTGGGCTTGGACTGCTTCCTTCCGTTTTCTATTTGCTCTCCCTATTTTATTCCTTATCGTTTTATTTCGCAAAAACTTAGGAGTTTTATGGGAAGAATTAAAAAAACATCCATTTGTATGGATCGGGTGGGGCTCGGTCGCTGGCATCGGCTTCTATTCTTTATTAAGTTTCGCAGCTGTTTTTTCTCCAGCTTGGCTCGTTGCTGGAACTTGGCAAGTTACGATATTAGCAGGTTTACTTTTATCACCATTATTTTTCGTTAAAATAGAAACGAAATCAGGTACAAAACTTGTACGTGGAAAAATTCCACTTCGCAGTTTATATGTAGCATTATTTATTTTACTTGGTGTAATTTGTATGCAAGCGACTGCAGCAGGTCATATTACAATGACTCAGTTCATCTCGGGATTTTTACCTGTCGTATTAGCAGCTTTCTTATATCCGTTCGGTAACCGAAAAATGATGGAACTTGTTGGCGGGCGTCTTGATACATTCCAACGTGTATTAGGAATGGCAATCGGAAGTCTCCCTATTACAATTCTACTTGCTATATATGGATTTTCCACTACTGGTATTCCATCGTCAAGTCAAATGCTTCAAGGGTTTTTGTTAGCATTATGTTCCGGAGTTATTGCGACGATGACATTTTTCTTTGCTACTGACTTAGCAAAAGACAATCTCGCTTTACTTGGGGCTGTTGAAGCAACACAAGCTGGAACGATGGTCTTTACTGTACTTGGTGAGATTATTTTCTTAAATGGTTCATTCCCTAGTGGTCTGCCACTGATTGGGATGATGATTATAATGTTAGGAATGATCGTAAATAGTGTTTTAAACCGCTCTGTTCCAGTCATTAAACAAAAAAAATCAGCATAAAAATAGATATGGTTCTTCTTCATAGAACCATATCTATTTTTATTGTCTCCCTATTTCGCCTTATCAGAATAGTATTTCATTAGCTATTTATACTAAAACCTATGTTATAATACGTTTCATGTGCATTATTAGGAGGTAAATTATGTTAAAAAAAGCAATTGCTGAATTTATTGGTACATTTGTACTTGTATTATTCGGAACTGGAGTAGCTGTCATTGGTGGCGGAATTGAAGGAATTGGAACATTAGGTATCGCTATGGCTTTCGGATTATCTATCGTGGCTATGGCATATAGCATTGGAACAATTTCTGGATGTCATATTAACCCAGCAGTATCAATCGCTATGTTCATTAACAAAAGAATGAACGCTATGGAACTTAGCTATTATTTATTAGCTCAAATTTTAGGTGGTTTATTAGGAACTGCAACGTTAGTAACAATTTTACGATCTGCTAAATTACCTTTAGATAATTTAGGACAAAATAGTTTTGGAACTCTTGGTTTATCTGGAGCATTTTTAGTTGAATTCATTTTAACTTTCGTATTTGTTTTAGTTATCGTTGCTGTAACAGGTAAAAAGGGAAGTTCTTCTTTAGCTGGATTAGTAATTGGTTTCACATTAGTATTAATTCACTTATTAGGTATTCCGTTAACTGGAACATCTGTTAACCCAGCTCGTAGTATCGCACCAGCTCTATTCGCTGGCGGAGAAGCAATTTCTCAACTATGGGTGTTCATCGTTGCTCCAATTCTTGGTGGTATCGTAGCAGCTGTTGTAGGAAAGTTTATTTTAAATACTGAAAAATAGAATTTTCAATATTTCCGAATAAAAAAAGGCGAGCCCTCATCATGAGGAAGCTCGCTTTTTTATTCTTTAATTTTCGACTTTAAATTTGTAACTAACTGCTGCACCGTTACATTTGCAAGTACGTTTTCCATCGCTTCTTGCGATTGTATTAAAACAATCTCTAACACCGATTGAATATTAGCTCCTACTGGACATTCAATGTTGGGATTTTCATGGAAAGAAAATAGATGTCCTTCTTCTACAACTTCCACAGCTTTATATACATCAAGCAATGTAATTTCATCTAAATCACGAGCAAGTGTCGTACCACCTTTACCAGCTTGTACATCAACAAGTCCTGCTCTCTTCAACATTCCTGTAATGCGACGAATCACAACTGGATTTGTATTCACACTACCAGCAATCCATTCAGAGGTACAGCGAGAGTTTCGATCTATTGCAAGTAACGTTAACATATGAACACCTACTGTAAAACGACTACTAATTCCCATCTGCACACCCTCCTTTTTATTCATTCTATTAAAAGACGACTCTTGTTATTATATACTATTTTTAATTTATACATAAAGAAAAAGCATGATTCCACTATAAAATCATGCTTTTCTCCCATTATTGACGCTTTATAAATTTCGCTAAATCTTTAAACTTCACTTTGTCGGAGTAATTCATTACACCGTTTACGTAAATGCGGCTTGTAACAGCACTTAATATACCGATTGTCGCTAAAAGACCCGCCAATGTTATCGTAATTTCTAACATACCAGCTTCACCAGCTACAAAGCGTGAGAATGTAACCATCGGGGTGAAGAACGGAACATAAGAGCTTATAACAACAATAGTACTATTTGGGTCACCTAACGATTTAAGACTTATAAAGAATGCTGCAATTATTAAAATTGACACCGGTAGCATTACACCTTGCAAATCCTCAGTCTTAGAAACAACCGCACCAGCAGCTGCATACATCATCGCATACAGGAAATACCCTGTAACAAAATAAATTAGGAACATACCGATAACTTTTGCATCTAACTTTGTAACATCAATTACGCCAAATAATGAACCATTTTCTAAATCTACCCACCCTAGTAAATAAGGAACTAAATAACCACATGCCAATATGACAAGTTGTAATAACGCCGTTGAAACAACCGCTAAAATTTTTGCATACATCATCGTAAGAGGTTTTACTTTCGGAATCATAACTTCCATAACGCGAGAAGCTTTTTCAGAAGCAATATTCATCGCAATTGTGCTTCCGAACGCAACAATAAACATATATAAAGCGAATATAAAGAAATATGCAACTCCGGCAGAGGCAGAACGATCTTTTATTGCTTCTTGTTTCACAGAAATTTCCGTTTGTAATTGTTGTGCAATTTCCGGTGAAACATTATGTTTAGCAACCGTTACCGCCATATATTGTCCCTTTAAATAACTAGCTATAATAGTAGAAGTTGTTTCACTGGCGAACCCATTAAACATATACGTGACTTCTGGAACTCCATTCTTTTCAGTTACACGAAACAAACCGTCTAACTCGCCTTCTTCTACTTGTTTATGTAGTTTATTAAAATCTTCTTTTGAACCAATTGTTAGTTTAGCTGATGGTAATAATTTATTTAACTCTTCTTTTTGTATTTTATATGTGGAACTCTCTGTCACAACTGCAATTTTATCTTTATCCTTATTTTTATCATTACTTGAAGTAAAATGATTAAATGCAAAAATCCCAAACACAACCAAAAATAAAATCGCACTCGTAATTAATGATTTTTTAGATAAAAACGCTTCCCTAAAATAAAATGAAAATACATGATAAAATTTACGCATCTTTATTTCGCCCTCTCTACAAAGATTTCGTTCAACGTTGGCTCTAGCATTTTAAATTGTCGTAAGCTAATACCTTGTTCTTGCAATTGTTGCAAAATCTTTAGAGCTTCTGCATCGTCTTGTACTTTTACATAAAGAAGGCCTTGTTGTTTTTCATACGGGACATGTATAGCCTCTAATCCCTTTTCATTCTCTGYTATATCTTCAATCGTTAAATTACGAAAACCGTRTTCTTTCTTAATATCACTTAACTGTCCTTCTACAACTGCTTCGCCTTTTTTCAAAATACATACATGTTGGCAAAACGCCTCTACTTGCTCCATACGGTGACTTGATAAAATAATTGTCTTTCCGCTCTGTACTTGTTCTCCAATAATACTAGCTAGCATTCCAGCATTAACTGGATCAAGTCCGCTAAATGGTTCATCCAAAATAAGGAGTTCTGGATCATGAAGAAGAGCAGCTATCAATTGAATTTTTTGCTGATTCCCTTTTGAAAGTTCTCCAGCCGTTTTAAATTTATATTCTGGAATTGCTAAGCGCTCTAACCAGTGATCAATTGCAAGATCCACTTCTTTTTTCGTCATTCCTTCTAATCTACCAAAATATCGCAACTGATCTATTACTCTACTTTTTGTATATAGTCCTCTTTCTTCTGGTAAATATCCAATTGTTACCCCGCTATCACCAAATGACTTTCCATCCCACGTAATAGAACCTTCATTTGGCGTTAATAAACCTAGTAACATTTTAATTGTCGTTGTTTTTCCTGCACCATTTCGGCCAAGTAACCCTAACACTTCACCTTTCGGTAACGAGATTTCCAAACCATTAACTGCTTTAGATTCTCCGAATATTTTTGTTAAGTTTTGAATTTGTAAACTCAATGTATATATCCTCCCCTTCAATAGCATTCTCGCTCTCGCTTACATAATATGTTTGTTTAAAACAACATATAGTAACCTTATTCCATCTTCTTACATACATTCCTTTTCTTCAACTACTTAGTTTTACCTTATCTTTTTTATTTACCTTATCTACTATAGGACAAACTACTACAT
>NZ_JBFUIN010000016.1:0-38380 GCF_056401855.1 Bacillus sp. P4_D3 | reverse complement strand
ATCTTTTATAGATAGCATAAAAGTAGGCACATCAAATAAACCCTGACGGGTTTCAAATTTTTCGCTATGCTACCTGATGGGCAGAAGTGGTATACTCATACACAACACCTAAAATATCAAAGACTGTTTTTTTCTCATATCTGTGAGATTTTCGTCCGTTTCGCTGTAGGAGGTTAAACAGACGAAGGAGAATCTTTGATAATTCTTGGGTGTTTTTATGTAGTGCTTGATGAAAAAGTAAGAAATAATCTTTAATTATGTACATCGCTTTATATTCACTTAGTTCTTTCTGTTTCTTACGTAACAGGAGTTCTCTCATTTTAAACATAGTAGAAGAACATAATAGGATACTAATGAGTTGTCCATAAAGGTGGCATTCTAATCGCTCTTGTTTAATAGATTTACAACGATGAATTCGAAACCAAGATTTCCATATTTTAAATAACAGCTCAATTTGCCAACGCAGTGAATATAAATCATAGATTTTCTCTTTCGGYACCCATTCCGTAGGAATGTTTGTCATATATACCGTAATTCCTTGTAAAAGTKTCGTACGCTCTGTATATGTAATCCCTTTTTTCTTTTCACGAATAGCTCGATCATGTAGACGTTTCTGTTTTTGCTCCTCTGTACATCTATAAACCACAATGCGAGTGGGTAGTTTGTCTTTGCTCCCTACATATACATCATGTAATTCATAYACTTGGCCAGGTTGTAATTGGTTCATGATGTCTTCCAAATGAATTTGTATATATACCGGTCTCAATTGAGCAGGTTTTGTTTTAAATACCACTGTTTCGAATTCTTTTCTATATATTTTAGTTGGYAATTTAAGACGTGATAAATAATACCCTTCCTTATCTTGGATCGATTTAAAGTCTTGTAAACGAAARTACCCTAAGTCACGAATATAYAGTTCATTCTTTTGTGTCATGTCCATTCGAGTCGCCCCATATGCCTGATCACTTCGTTTTCCTGGTTCAATTTTCACATCAGAAAACTCTCCACTCAACAAGTCATACTCTAATTGAATTTTTACACCAGCTGTATGACTACAGCCTCCGGCACCAGGATAAGTAGCTGCGAATCGATCTGGAACTTGAAAGGTTGTAGAATCAAGGATGCGAATCCGCTCAAAGTAAGCAGAAAGAGAATGAGAAATTGTAGATGAYCCTCCAATTTTAGCTTGTAGAAGTGTAGTAAATACATTTCGAAAGAAGGCTACAGAAGCCGAGTTAAATCGTCGATTAAGTCCCTCAGGACTTAATAAAATTCCWGTWGAAGTTTCTAATTGACTACAAAGTTGAGTAAGAGAGGTTGTAGCGATTTGTTGATTTAACCATACACACAAAGATAAAAAATGGTGCCCATGGCACTTACGTTTTCGTTTCATTCCRCCTGCTTCTATAGCTAATTGATTMAGTGTAGCGGGAGACATATAKCGATATAACTCTTCGGCAAATAAAGACAGCTCTTGTTTTTGATGCATATTCATAAAAAGCACGTCACCCTTTCTCATTAACATAAGAGAATAGTAACGTGCTTTTAAGTTTAAGAATAGTCTAAATCCTTAAGTTGATGGATGTGTGGCGCTACCCCATATGGGAAAAGATACAGTTCATCACGAAGAGCATACACATGTATCCCAGGACAGGGAGCAGGCAAGAAGATAACATATGATGCGACAAATGAATGGTCGAGATTATTAACTAATGAAAGAGGTGTAAGTACAAGTGAAGTATAAAACTCACCTTACAACGAGCCTAGCGGTCGCTCTGCCTGTTCTAGCTTCAACAGGAAACCTTAGGTTGGAAATGTTATAGCGGTTAGTTTTGGGGCTTTATTGCCTGATATTGATGAACAGCATTCATGGATCGGCCGAAAAACTCGTGGAGTATCAGATCTTCTGAATACAGTATTTGGTCATAGGGGAATCACACATTCGCTACTTGGATTAGTGCTTGTGTTGATTCCTATTTTATTTGCAGTAGGAATGACACCATTATCGTTTACCAATGGGATGTGTATTTTTGCTGGGTACTTTCTGCATCTAGTGGAAGATAGTTTTTCGAAAAAAGGAATCAAATGGCTGCTGCCATTATCAAATAAAAATTTCCAAAGTGGTTTTAATGTCTTTTATTACAGCTATAACGGTATAGCGGAGAAGTTAATTTTAATGATTAGCACGATTGTGGTTGTATATGAGCTTTATTCATATGGAATGGCAAGCTTCCAACCTGGGACTTCAGGGGTTTTGGGAGCTTTTAAATCATTATTTGGTTGAGTGGTGAAATTTATTCATTAGAACTGAAAAAGGAGGTGATGTTCAGTTTAAGACAGCAATTACTGTAAATGAATTAACAAACCTTTTAGAGCTGGTATAACAAAAAATAAAGTCAGAGAAGACCGTGTAAAAGATACACGGTCTTTTTTTATTGGAGGAATCGCTATGGAAAATCAAACGAAAAATATAAAGAAATATACAAAAGAAGACATTGAAAAAGCCGCAGCACTTGATATTGTTGATTATTGTATGCAAAATGATATTCCTGTAAAGAGCGACAGTGAGCGTTATTATCGCCTTGTGGATCATGACAGCCTAATTATCGATAGAAAGAAAAACCAATTCTACTGGAACAGTAGAGTTGTTAACGGTAATATTATTAATTTTGTGCAGGAAGTAGAAGGAGCTTCCTTCCCAGGAGCTATGCAGCGGTTAATTGAAGGGGAAAAAGATTATGAAAAGGCTTCAGAGGTTAAATACGTGAGTGAACCTTATGACTATGAGCATTTTTCTGGAAAAGAGGTATCTCATTTTGACCGAGCAAAAGATTACCTGGTGAAGGATAGAAAAATTGATCCTCAAGTAGTAGATGCATTGCATGATAAAGGCTTGATTAAGCAAGATAAGTACAATAATGTTTTGTTTTTATGGAAAGACCGTGAAAATGGAGCAGTGATGGGTGGATCAGAGCAAGGCGTTGTTAAGTCGGATAAATATAAACGTGGGGCGTGGAAAAATATCCAAAAAAACTCTACAGCGAACTACGGTTTTAATGTATTAAATGGTGAACCTCGAAATTTAAAGTTTTTTGAATCATCAATTGATTTGTTGAGTTATGCATCACTACATAAACATGATCTTAAAGATACACATTTGGTTAGTATGGAGGGACTTAAACCACAAGTGATATTTAATTACTATATGAAAAGCCAGGAGCGAATTGGTGATGTCCCTGACAGTCTTTCCTTGTGTGTAGATAATGATCAAGCAGGTAAATCGTTTGTAGAGAGATTAATACATTTTCGATATGGGAAAAATGATGGAAGCATTGTTGCATTTAAACCTGAATTTCCTAAAACACCAGAAGAAGGGCGAAAATGGGATTGGAATGATGAATGTAAACGTGTAGCTAAACTAGAAGAACAGGGAAGACGAACTTCTTATTTACAACAAATGGGCAGAGAAAGATAAACGAAGTATAATTTTAAAATGTAGTGAAATGAACTTGAAAATGTTGATTTTTATTAGTAAATTGCATATAATAAGAGTACAAAATTAGAGTAGCCTTACTTTAGTAGGCGCGAAAAAATTGGTGTAACTCTACCGTAGTGAGTACCAAAAAATTGGTGTAGCCTTACCGTAGTAGGCACAAAAAAAGAATTTTAAAAGTAGGAAGAGTTTTCTTCCTACTTTTTTTGTTTTTAGGGGGAGAAGAGATTTGGCTAATAAAGATAATCCTAAATTTTACACTATTTCAACCAAATATATAGACTATCTAAGAGAAACAGATAGTAAAGTACCCTTTAATAAAGACGAACAGCATAGCAGACCGTATGTAGGTGTATTGGAAAAAATCAATGGTCATGATTATTTTGTGCCTTTAACATCACGTAATGATAAAAATCTTAATAGCCAGGTCAGTGTAAAGTTATTCGATATTGATAACCCTGAGAAGCGAATTGGAGTTTTATTGGTCAATAACATGATTCCAGTCCCAGAAAAAGAGTGTAAAGAAATTGATATAGCAGAAAAAACGGAGACAGATCCTAAGTATGGTAATTTGATGTTAAAACAGTATTTGTTTTTAAAAGAGAATATGGATCGAGTTTCTAATAAAGTGGAAAAAGTATATAAAGATGTAACTGTACAAGGAAAGCCTTCACAAAAACAGAAATTCTTAAAAGGAGTTTGCTGTGATTTCTCTAAATTAGAGGAAAAGTGCCAGGAATATAAAGAAAAGGGTCAAGCTAGAAGAATAGCATATATGCGCCAAATGGGGCGTGAGAGATAAAAGACCAACATAGCGCTATGTTGGTCTTTTTAATTCACTTGTGTAAATGTACACAAATACACATTTACACAAGTTCACAGTATTTTTAGGAGTAGCATAGTCAATGCTGCGCCTTTTTTATATAAAATTTTACTAATGAGAGGAAGTTAAAAATATGTCCGTACTTGTCTTAGCAGAGAAACCGAATCAAGCGAAAGCGTATGCTGAAGCATTCCCGAAAGTTGAAAAGAGAGAGGGTCACTTTTATGTTCCACCTTGTTCTTTATTACCAAGTGGAGGGAATATCACTTGGGCTTATGGGCATCTAGTAGAATTGAAATCCCCTCAAGATTATAAAAAGGAATGGGAAAAATGGGATTTGTCACAATTGCCAATTTTACCTTCACGCTATGAATATAAAGTATCGGCTGATAAGAAAAAACAATTTAATATTGTAAAAAAATTAATGAAGGAAGCTGATACAACGGTCGTAGGCGTTGATATAGACAGGGAAGGTGAAGCAATTGCAAGGTTGATAATCCAGGAAGCTGGATGTACACATAAAAAGATTAAACGCCTATGGATCAATAGCTTAGAAGTAGATGAAATTAAAAAAGGTTTCCAAAACTTAAAACCTGGAGAAGATTTTGAAAGTATGTTTGAGGAAGCGCAAGCTCGTCAAATTAGTGATTGGATCATTGGGATGAATGCTAGTAGATTATATACACTTCTCTTACGTCAGAAAGGGGTTCAAGGAGCTTATAGTGTAGGTCGAGTCCAAACACCAGCGTTATGTTTAATAAATAAGAGACAACAGGAAATTAAAAACTTTAAACCAACGCCTTTCTTTGAATTGGAAGCGCAATTTACTTCTCCAAACGGTGTATACATGGGACGTTATAAAGAGAGATTTGCCACAAAAGGAGAATTAATGAGCTTGCTGCAGCAACATAGTCTTTCTGAAAATAACAGTCAACAAGGCATGATTAAATCTGTAGAAGTAAAACCAAAACAACAAGAAGCACCAAAATTATTCTCTCTTTCTTCTATACAAGCTTTGGCCAACAAAAAATATAAGTATTCACCAGCTGACGTTTTAAAAGGGATTCAGGAATTATATGAAGCTAAATTAGTAACATATCCCCGTACAGACTGCAATTATATTACAGAAGGTGAGTTTGAGTATTTAAAGAATAATTTGAGTGGTTATCAATCCATTGCAAGTGTGAATTTCCAACCGCATTCATTAACTGCAAATAAGCGCTATGTTGATAATAAGAAAGTCCAGGAACACTATGCAATTGTATTAACTAAAAATGTTCCATCAAGAGAAACAATCGCAAGATTACCTGATAAACAAAGAAATTTATATATGGAAGTGTTAAAGAGTGTATTAAGCATGTTCCATGCGCCTTATATGTATGAAGAAACAGTAATAACAAGTGATTTGAACGGTCTGTTGTTCACCACAAAAGGAAAGGCAGAAAAATCCTTAGGATGGAAAGAGTTGTATGTGACGGATAAAATTGAGGAAGAGGACGATCAAGAGAAAGTATCTCTTTTACCCGTAGTTAAACAAGACGAATTTGTCCAGGGCTTAGTAAAATCAAAAGAAGGTGTCACTACGCCACCTAAACCATATACAGAAGGTCAATTGATTACCATGATGAAAAAGTGTGGTTCTTCAGTAGAAGATGAGGAAAGTAAAATTATTCTTAAAGAAGTAGAGGGACTGGGTACAGAAGCAACTCGTGCTGGCATTATAGAAACGTTGAAAAAACAAGGGTATATAGAAGTGAAGCGGAATAAAGTGAGTGTTACACCAAAAGGAGAAATCCTTTGTGAATCAGTTCAGGGAACGATGTTAGCGAAACCTGAACTAACAGCGAAATGGGAAGGTTATTTGCGAAAAATCGGTAAAGAACAAGGTTCTAAGGATATATTTGTTAGTCAAACTAGCGGATTTATTAAGGATCTAATTAAAGGGGCTACAGAATCTATTGGTGAGTTGAAAATAGATAATAAAATTCAAGATATGAAAGCGAAAGATACAATTGGTAAATGCCCGAAATGTGGGAAAGATGTCGTGAATCGTAAAACATTCTATGGGTGCAGTGGTTATAAGGAAGGATGTAAATTCTCAATGTCAGGGGAATATTTAACTAAGAAAATTTCGGAAGCAAATGCAAAGAAATTATTAGAAGGAAAGAAAACAGGGTTAATAAAGAAGATGAAAGGTAAATCAGGGAAAGAATTTGACGGTTACTTGAAATTATCACAATCGGGTAGGTTAGAACTTGAATTTGCAGCAAAAAAATAACCAGGAATYAWAGTAGGTAAGGRGAGWAGAAAAAGTGAATATGAAAGCTGTTTTGCAAAAAGGTAAATGGGTGTTAATAGCAAMTGGACTAGCGATTTTGTCCAGTTTGCTKTTTTCTTATATAAAGGCGAGTCTATCAATTGGAACTGGAAATGTAGTGAATGTAAATCAAAAGATAGAAATAAATYTTTTATATGTATTGATACCTGTATTGGTTGCCCCTATCATTGAAGAGTTTATATTTAGAAAGATTTTGCCACTTGGATTAGAAGTATTGTTGGAGCGGATCAATCGAACAACAGCAATCATTATTGCTAACGGTATCTTTGCAGCGGTTCATTTTGACTGGTTCTTCTTCCCTTACTTTGTAAATGGTTGTTTATATGCATGGAGTTACGAAAAGACAAAAGATTTGAAAGTACCAATGTCAGCTCATATCTTATATAATGCATTTGTATTTTTGGCATCAAGCTTTTTAGTTAATTAACATGGCGCTATAGCAATTATCTAAATAAAAGGACTTCATAACTATTTATGAAGTCTTTTTTTATTTAAACTTCATTTTGTGAACTTGTGTAAAAGTGTAAATGTACACAAGTGTACATTTATTATTGATATGTCAGTTTAAGAGTTGTATAATAGCGTTAAGGAATATAAAATGTACACATGTGAACTTGTGTAAGTGTCCACATTTACACAAAGATGAGGAGGAAGTAACGTGGAAGAATATGAAATTGGATATGAAGAGCGATATTCATGTGAATCTTGTGGAGAGGGATTTATGGAAGGAGCATATAGGGTGTTTTTGCCCATACCCTCGAAAAGGGGGAATAAGGGCTCAGCCAAATAATCTTTGGGTGAAATATAAGAAAAAGAGGAAAAGTTCATTTTATCCTGGTTATTTTCTCAATGTTTCTCTTTTTCCACTCGTGTTCCAATTTTCATTATTTATGGTTATTGCTATAGTTTTGGCAGCATCCGCCTTGTTATATCCGGCATCTTTCATAAGTGTTTGAAATTGTTTCAAAGCTTTTATATCTTTTGAAGTAAAGGTTCGATACTCGCGATTACTTTTAGGATCACGAATTTTTATAAAGATGTATTCATGTTTTTCTAACTCTAAACACCATTTACGCAAATAGCTTTCGCTAATACTTAACATTTCTGCTACTTCCTTGGTTAGGAAAGCTGGGAGTGGCTCGGATTGTATACCATTCCGTGTTCTATCAGACATCGTTCCTCACGCTCCTCTTAACGTTCCAATTGACGTTCCTAAAGTTACATTATACATGATAAAACGAAATACCTTTGAAATGTGAAATTTGTTGGTAATATCGGCTAAGGGCAAAGTACCTTATTATTCTAATGAACGAATAGAATGTAGACTAGTAAACAAGCTGTTTTTGTTTTTAAGCATAGAATATGATGAATTCTATTGTTAAGAGGAGGAAATCATATTTATGGGGTGTAATGGTAATTTCAGACATTTTCGTGATTGTAATAGATTTTGGGATGATTTAATGTTTTGCAGACGCAGACATAGAGATTTTGATGATTGTTGTTGTAGACGTGACCGTGACTGCGATTGTGATGATTGTCGTCGCAGACGTAATCATCATCATGACTGTGATCGTGATGATCGTCGAGATTGTTAAATCTCTTTGAACGAGTGCTTTGAAGAAAAGTACTCGGTTTTTATTTTCATAAAAATATGGATTTGGTGGCCTATTTATTTTAATAATTGTATTGTTTATTCTTTTAATTAACATTGGATATATTTGTTTTTTTACGTTATTTGTACAAATAACATGATAGCATGAAAAGGAATAATTGCTGTACGTATGAATGTACTAACATTCTTTTTCTATTATTATTTTAAATTAACTAAAATGTACATCAATAAAAGATATAGTTCTAGTTCCTGTTGGTTTGCTATAAATAAGTGATGTTATGTAAGAAAGTTGGTACAAGTTAATAGATGGCAATAGGTAAGATGACTCTAACAGGTGATCCAAGGGTCAATCTTATCTATTGTCATCTATATCCAAATATAAAGTATTAAAAATCAAAGTTATAGATAACTGGTATATCCATTCTAGGGAAGCCGCCCATACCTTGTCCAGGGAARCCGCCCATACCYWKTCCAGGGAARCCGCCCATACCTTGTCCAGGGAAGCCGCCCATACCTTGTCCAGGGAARCCGCCCATACCCATTCCAGGGAAACCTATAATACGGTGAGAATCTAATGTCATGTTTTCACCTACTTTTTATAAATATTTCCTATTCTTTTACATGCTATGTTTAAAGAAAATAAAGGAGCTTATTCTTATTTGAAATTAGGCAGACTAACTACTGATAATACTGATTATGTGAACGAAAAGGTCACTTCAGAAAATCTGAAGCGACCTTTTCTAGGTTTCTAGATATATGAACTACCGATAAGTGGGGTTATGTAAATTAGATTTGTATATGGGATATATTTTTGAAAACAAAATAAGACTGCGTTGGTATGGAAAACTTTTTTAGTTTAAATTATAAGGAGTAAGGTGAAGATGGTTATAGAGAAAGGAAGGTAGAGTCAAAATGCTATTTAATATTCTAATTGCATTTGTGTTACCTTGGACTGTTGGAATTTTTCACCTTTACAAAAAAGAGAGAAGAATTATACCTCTGATTGGCTCATTTGGTTGTGTCGTTGCTTTTGTCGTAAATGAATTCGGCCTTTATTGTGGTTTTTGGAGAATTGCTCCTTTCCTTGATCAAAAAACTTTGTCTGGCTTACCTTTCAATATAGGACTTTATCCGATTTTGGCAAGTTACTTGATATTCTTTATAAAGAAAACCAAAAGACCTTACTTGATGGTCTTTTTTATATCGCTATTTACTACTCTTCTTGAAATGACATTAGTTTTAAGTGGGAAAATCGTATATGGTAACGGATGGAATATTATTTGGACATTTTTTTCCTATATCATCCCTTATATGTGGGTGTACTGGTATTACCTCTATTTAAGAAAATTACAAGTCATTAGCTAAATTTTGAAGGCAACATAATAGAACTCGAATATTTTTGATTGCCGATAACGAAAATTATGTAAAAAAGCTAGCATGGATCTAGCTTTTTCTTTTTTTGTTCATAGATTTAAACCTCTTTATTTATAGTGTTTTGAATGTATATTTTCGTTAGTGATTTTAGATAAAATCAGTAAAGTGCGATAAAACCAATAAATTAAAGAAAATGAATGTAAACTAACATTTAAAAGGGGGAGGGATCATCAAGATTCTTCTTTCTTTTTTTATTTATTTGTTATGATCAATAAAAAGAAAGAAGAGTTAACAAACTAGAATGTCAATGGTTAAGCGGACAGAACGAAACGGAAGTGTAGTGAAGGAGCATTAAGGGGTACAGACCCATCGCTATCAAGCTAAGAAATACAAAYAYCTCCAAAACGAGARAATKKRCATCTTCATGTGAAAATGTACAACTTTTTTGTTTTGCGGTGTTAAAAAAATTCTTAAGTTGATGGGCATGTTGGTAGGACCCCATCGCTATCAAGCTAATAGGGGTACCGCCCCATGCCCATCAAGCTAAGATTTTGAAGTACCCCCAAAACAAAAATTTTATCTCACCACAGTTGTTTGTTTATGAGAATTCAGTGTACTTTTGTCGTTTTGGAGAACAATGAATTTCTTAACCTGATGGCGATGGGGAGTTATATTATTTTTCTTCCTACCAAATGGTCAAAATGCAAATGAGAGCTAATAGCACAGAGAAGATCTTCTGGTGCATAGCCCACTCGTTTTAAAATGTTTACAATTCTATCATCCGGTTTCATTTTTTGGAAGAATCTGACCTTCAACAAACGTTCCCTTAAAAATATCTTCATTATCTACTACACTTTCTGGCATTCCTGTGTCTATCAAAATAGGGCCTTCTGTTGTTTTCAAAAGATAGCTCCATACAGGCAAATTCAGAAGTTTACCTGGAGTAGGCATACTATTAACCGAAGAGTGATCTAACATGGCAGCGGCCAGCTGATAAAAAATACAGTTTTTTATCAGTCATTATATATCCACATTCTCCCCTCAGTTTGGATGAAACAATAACGTAATACTTCCGCTAGTAACAAACTTTTTCCTTCTATCTCTTTTTTCACTATAAACTTTTCTTTACATTTTCATGTATCCATTTCCGCATCATCTGTAACTCCTCATTTGAGGCAGTTCCTTCTCCATATCTAACTTTCTCATAAATTGGAATAATATCACTGTTCTTATGAATACGGGAAAACCATTGTTGAACCGTCTCTTGTAACCTTCTCTTTTCAAACTTTGATAATGTTAGCTCCCATTTTATTAGCATTGCTCTTACTTCTTCCGCTGGCAGTATTAAGCTATCTCGTTCTTCTTGTTCTGCATCTTCCCCAATTTTTCGTACTTCTTTTTGTTTCAAATGTATATGATGAATTGTCTGCTTCTTATTCCGCATACGGCGAAAGATAAAAATTATGATTACCATCACTAAGAATAGGATGCCAATTTGTATAAATATATTTTCAATGCTAACCCCTATAAACCCTGCATCGTCATTTTGTCCCTTTCTATCTTGGGAAAATCTTTCAAACTTTCCCTCCTTAAAATATCCCTCTTCATCAGAATCAGGCGGATTTTCAATTTCACCTAATGCCCCTCCTGAATCATCCCCAGGCTCCCGAGCTTCTCCTCTTCTGCTTCCTTCTAAGCTTTCCTTGCTTTTCCGTATCGTCTCTTCACTAGATACATCAGCTTCTCCCTCCTGATAAAAAAAATCTACCACCTTCTCTTTTGCAAAAAATGCACCTTTCGTTATTCCAATCGCCAATACAAAACAAGCGCTAATGGCTAGAAAACAAAATATAACACGCGATCCCCATTTCAATTTATTCACCGTTCCTCCCTTTACTTCACAATTTGTATCCACCCTTTTTGTTTTTCCGGTGGATATCCAATAATTAATGGAATCCCCCCTGCTTCTTGTCTGCGAAATCCTGTTTGATAAAAGAAATGTGCATTCAATGGTATATCTTTTTCTGTTAACGAAGATAACAAATCCATTGCTTTATAAAGTTGTTTTCGGTGCTTTCCACCTTTTAAGTGAATGACGCCTTGTTCCCGTACGCCATTTATCCATAGTTCGAACGAGCAGTCTTGCGAGATTAACTCCCGACATACCCCAGCAGCGACTTGAATTAAATATTCCATATCTGTACGAAGCGTATATCCCGTTTTCCCTACTACATTTACATAAAGTGCATATCGATCGCCTTGTGTATATTCATATTTTTTCGCACTAATGACCCCAGTTTTCGCAGTCGCCCCCCAATGAATAGAGCGAAATGATTCCCCTTCATATTCTTTCACACCTACTATTTTCGTTTCATCATATAACGGAGAAACAGCCGCTCTGCGAAATCCATGCTTCCACGTTGTTATTTCGGGTATCATCACTTTCAACATTTGCGGAAGAATATGAAATTCAGGGAGTTCCTTGTGTTCAATAGGCAAGTAATACGTTAAAAGGCCGAATGGATCTGATATTATGAGTTCTGCTGCTTGCCACCCTTGTCTTCCTCTTTCATTTGCACTCCCCTCTAACATAATTGTTATCATATCTCTTCCTTCTAATTGGAGAGGAATTTGATAAGAGTGATGCGAACGCTGCATCTTCTGATCCGTTTCCCACTCTATTTGTTCATCCGAACGAAATTGAAGAGTTGCTTTAAAGATTGGAAAACGTGCTTCATTTATAATTTGCACTACACACTCTCCTCTTTCATTCATAAATAGTCTCTTTTGATTTTGCGAGATATCCCATTTCACTCTCATGACTACTTTCATATACAAATGTAAAAATCCAGCTAACAACAAATAAAACAAAAAGAGGACCACAATAAAAAGTTGATTTGTAAAAACAAAGAGAATAAGAAAAATAACGCCGATTCCCCCTATAAAGAGAGGTTCCAGCAACGGATTTTTCCTTTTTATAATCTCATTCATACGCTTTCTACCGGCACTGCAATTTTTTCTAAAATTCCTTGCAGTACATCTACTTTAGTTGTTTTCATATCCCCTTCAATTGTTAACGTTAATCGATGAGCACAAACCGGAGTTGCCAAGGCTTTCAAATCATCAGGAGTTACATATTCCCGCTCCTTTAATAATGCCCTTGCTTGCGCCGCTCTCATAAAAGCTAAAGAGCCACGAGGACTAACCCCGATTTCTATCAAATCATGATTTCGCGTTGCTTCTACAATATCAAGCAAGTATTCTTCCACCTCATCGTGTATATGGATTCTTTTAGATTGCTCTTGCAACTCTAATATGTCAGAAAGAGTTACAACACTTTGTAAATCGTTAAATGGATTATTTTCTTTAAATCGTTTTAGCATTTCTTTTTCATATATACGATCTGGATACCCTTGCCGAATGGTTAATAGAAAGCGATCTAGCTGCGCATCTGGAAGCGTAAAAGTTCCTGCCGATTCTAATGGATTTTGCGTTGCTAATACAATAAATAGCATTGGTAATACATGCGTTACGCCCGAAATTGTTACGGTACGCTCCTCCATTACCTCTAACAACGCTGATTGTGTTCGCGGGACAGCCCTGTTAATTTCATCTACTAAAACTAGATTTGCAAAAATAGGTCCTTTTCTCGTTTTAAAATCACTTTCTTTCATATCAAAGTATTCTAATCCTACTACATCACCCGGCAACGTATCCGATGTAAATTGAATACGCTGAAAAGCCCCATCAATACTTTTCGCAAGAGTTTTGGCTAATGTTGTTTTCCCCGTTCCTGGTACGTCTTCTAATAAAACATGTCCATTTGCAACTAATGCAATCATCGCTAAATCAATTACTCCTTCCTTTCCTACAATAACTTTTGAAACGTTTTCTTTAATTTTTTCTAATATGTTCATATTCCTTATCCCCTTTTATATTATTTGTTTTTTCTGATATTTTACCACGATAAACATTTTCTATAAACTGGAAAATACGAATTTTGTTAGTGCTACCCCATGCCCATCAAGCGAAGTTAAAATCATACCCTTAAAATAAAAAAACGTTATGCTTATCGTAAGAAGTTTATGAGAAAGGATGGTGTTTTTAATGAATCCTATTATTTCAAATGAACTGAATCTTTTTGCACAAGAGCTACAATACTTTTTATCTCCAGTAGTCCTACAAGATATCGCCAAACAAGTTGGCTTTGTACAGCGATCTAGTAAGTATCAAGCAAACGAACTCATTGCTCTTTGCGTATGGCTCAGTCAGGAAATAGCTAGCACATCACTTTCACAATTGTGTAGTCGATTGGAAGCTTCCACTGGGGTACTGATGAGTCCAGAAGGACTGAATCAACGCTTTAATCCAGCCGCTGTCGCATTTCTTCGAGAAGTCTTTACTTCCCTTCTCACACAAAAACTCTGTTCAAATCACTCGCTTTCTGCACACATGATCTCTACTTTCAATCGTATCCGTATTTTAGATGCGACAGTGTTTCAACTGCCTGATCATTTCGCCACTAACTATCAAGGTTCAGGCGGGAGTAGTAATACGGCAGGCGTGAAAATCCAATTGGAATATGATTTACTTAGTGGTCAATTTCTTAACGTGCAGCTTGGACCAGGAAAGAATAATGATAAAACATACGGTACCATCTGCCTTGAAACCGTAGAGGCGGGCGATTTGTGTTTACGTGATCTTGGTTACTTCGATTTAGGAGACTTACAAACTATTCATGATAAAGAGGCTTACTATATCTCGCGGTTGAAGCTGAATACACGCATTTATATCAAGAACCCTGAGCCAGAATACTTCAACAACGGCACGTTAAAAAAGCAAACAGAATACATCCAACTTGATATGACACAAATGATGTCGGGTCTAATCCCAGGTGAAACGATAGAAATCCCCGAGGCATACATTGGCCAAAATCAGAAGCTTCCAGCACGTGTCATTATCCATCGTTTAACCGATAATCAAACGCAAACACGCCTGAAAAACCAAGCGATACGTGAAAAGAAAAAAGGCATTGTCATGAAGGATAAAAGTAAACGTTTAATGGGTATGAATGTATATATCACGAACACGTCTCTAGAAGGAGTACCAACGAACTACGTGCACTCATTGTATTCACTTCGTTGGCAGATTGAAATTTTGTTTAAAACGTGGAAGTCATTTTTTGAAATTGATGAATGTAAAAATATTAAAAGAGAACGCCTAGAGTGCCATTTATATGGACAACTCATCGGCATTCTCCTCTGTTCTTCTACGATGTTTCAAATGCGACAGTTTCTGCTTGAAAAGACAAAGCAGGAGCTGAGTGAATACAAAGCGATTTATATGATTAAAGGTTACTTTCCGTTACTGTTTCAAGCGATAGCCGTTGGCACAGAAGAAATTTTAAAAATTTTGCATCGTCTTTATCTGCTGCTCAAAAAGAACGGTCGTAAATGTCATCGGTATAAGAAGATGACCGTCTTTGATATTCTAGGGATTGTGTATAAAACGACGGTAAAGCATAGACAAGCTGCCTAGCGAAAAAATCACGTTTTAATAGGCTTCTTTAGCATGCCTACTTTTCTATCAATTGCTAGTTTTGAAACAAGGATCGTTTCATATCTAGTAATTTACTTGGTTAGCTTGATGGGCATGCGGCTGTACCCCTATTAAATAAATATGCTAATGACGTATTGAATTTTTTTAAAGAGATTTCAGATTTAAAATTATTTTTCGTTATTTCTGTCATAGCAGTCTGTTGCTATGGGGTATCATGGATATTATCTATTCGTATCTATCAAAACAAAGCTTTTTAATAGTAAATTCTTAAAGGAGGATTGTTTAAATGACATCAAAAAAAGAGCGTCCTAATCGAATACGAGAGTGGCTGAAAATTCTTGGAGCATTTCTAGTCATGCAATTAATCTTTATCATCCTTGATATGACTTCGTGGATACCAAACTTCAAGGAAGGAGGAGTTGGAGACCGTCTTGTTAATTCTGAGTTCTTTACGGAATGGTTCGCTCCTTATAAAACAAAGCAATTTAACGTACTAACGGCAGTTATGGCTATTTTATTATTCCTAAATGTATTAACAGGTGTAATAAAAGACGCCTTTTCTAGAAAAAGAGTTAATTAGCACATGCTGCGACCCAAAATAGTGGCTGTTTGTTTTTTTCTTCGAGCTGTTCTTTGTTCCGAACTAGCTGTACATCAATTAAACGTTGCTTTTTATCCATCTATTTTCCAATCCTGTTATTTTCAATGATTTGAATGTATACTTTTATCTAATTCCAATGAAATTAGATAAAAGTCAATGTTTAAGGGGGAATGAAAGTAAACTTTTGGCTAAAAGTTTACTTTCGTTTCTATTAGAAAAACAAAAAGACCTTGTAGCAATTGCTACAAGGTCTTTTTAAGATAACAACAATAATACCTTTGGTTCGTATCAATTTGCTATTTTCATACTTTTGTAAAACTCTTTTTCACTATATGGTGACCCCTAATATGAAAAATATTACTATATATCCTACGAATAGTTTTTCTATATTGTACTAAGTGTTATTCTTTAAATAAACATCTTGGAAATACATATTTGCTTATAAAAAGGAGATAAAGATTTTGAAAAAGAAGCTGATGCTTGTTTTTTGTCTGACTATTTTATTCATATTATCTGCTTGTCAAAAAGAATACAACGGAAAATATGTACAATGGGGCGACACTATAGAAAGCGTTAACACAGACAAACTAGAGAGGAATAACATTCCATATAAAGTGGAGGGTAATAAGGTGTATATTCCAGAAGATGCATTTGATGATGCTGTAGTGTGCTGTTCTTAGGTGAGCATAAAACCGTAGAAATGGTAAATTTCTACGGTTTTTATTGCATTAATTTAAATTTCTTTCGTAGTGGCCCATCATACCTCGAATCATTTCCGTACTCCAGTAAGGCTTTTTTTTATCGTTTTTTAACGACATCCAACATCAATATAAATTAATTGTGTGGATTAGATAAATTACTGAATAATTGCTCTGTAAATTGATTTATTAGCCCAGATGCTTTTTCATTTTTTCTTGTTACCTTCCAAAGATAATAGGGGATCGTTTTATATTTATCTATGGAGACAGTGATAATTTCATTTTTTTGCTCTGGGGGTAATGAATGAACAAGATAATCGGGACCAATTGTAACTGCATTTTCATGAATAATCATTCGGAAGATACCTTCTATGCTATTGGTTATTAATGAGACTTTATTCCATAAATGCGTCGGTAAAATATCTTGAGTAATCTTTTTTAAGTAGGGATCATTATACAAAACAATCATTTCATCCTCTAATTCATCACCTGAGATACTCTGTTTAAAGCGCAAATGGGATCGTTTATTTATTACTAACAAGGTTTCACCTTTTACTAATGGTTCCCATGTTAAAAATTCTTCTTCTTTTTCCGTTTTAAAAGATACAAATCCTAAATCAGCATGGCCGTTTTGAACGTAATTTAGGACTAATCTAGAATCACCTTCAACTAACTGGATATTCACATGAGGAAAGTCTTTCCTAAATTTTATTGTAGTATCAATTATCTGTGAGATCATCCCTGGGATAGTAGCAATAATAATATTTTCTTGATTCTCACTTTGGAATACTGATATTTCATTCTTCATTTTATTAATCGTTTTCAAAACAGTAAGCGCATGTTGAATAACGATTTTCCCTTCAATAGTTGAATTGGTTCCTTTCCTTGAACGGGTAAAGAGTGTAACACCCAATTCATTCTCTAATTGTGCAATGGATTGGCTTATTGTTGGTACGGTCATACGGTTTTTTTTTGCTGCTTCAGTGAAAGAGCCTAACTCTCCTACATCAATTAAATATTGAAGCTGAATGATATTCATGTAAGACACATCCTTAAAAAAAATTTAAGTGAAAATAAATTTAATTAAATTTATTTTATCATAATTGTAAATTACAATACAGATGTAGAAGCAAAGCATTCATATCGCTTTGTTACAAGATGTTTTATAAAGAAAATTTTTTATGAAAGATAGCTTATAAAATAATAAAAGCTCAAGATTATCATCATAGGGAGTGTAAAACGAATGAATATCAACAATGTGCCAAAACATTTAACTACACCATTGACTTCACCAGCATATCCAATGCCGCCATATAAATTTGTGAATCGGGAATATTTAAATATTATTTATAGAACTGACATGACAGCTTTACGTAAAGTTGTACCTGAGCCTTTAGAAATTACGGAACCTTTCGTTAAGTTTGAGGTGATGAAGATGCCTGATGTTTCTGGACTTGGTTCTTATACTGAAGCAGGACAAGTTATACCAGTAAGCTTTAATGGAGAAGAGGGTGATTATATACATTCCATGTATGTTGACAACTTCCCAGCGATTGCAAGTGGGCGTGAACTGTCCGCTTATCCAAAAAAATTAGGTAATCCAGAGTTGCTTATAGACTCGGATACTTTAGTTGGGACACTTGATTATGGTTCATTACGTGTTGCAACTGCAACAATGGGCTATAAACATATTCCATTAGATCATAAAGAAGCTCTAAAAGAAATATCCCGCCCAAATTTTATGGTTAAGATAGCAACGGGATATGAAGGACAATTAAAGGTTTGTGATTTGGTTCGTACTCAAATTACAGATATCACAATAAAGGAAGCTTGGACGGGACCTGCACGATTGCAACTATTTGAGCATGCACTTGCACCGCTCGCAGATTTACCAGTCCTTGAGGTTGTTTCAGCTACACATATTTTGACTGATTTAACTTTAAATGCTGTACAGCCAGTTTATAATTTTCTGAATACGAAATAAAGAAAGGTGTGTTTAAGATGAGAGTTGCAGTTTTAGGAGCAGGTTCTTTAGGTACTATTATCGGGGCATTTATTGCAAAGGGCGGAGAAAACGTCGAATTAATTGACGTAAATCAAGCTCATGTCGACGCATTAAACAAATTTGGAGCGAAAATTGTAGGCACAACAGAATGTACTATACCAGTAAAAGCAGTTACACCAAAACAAATGTCAGGGACATATGATTTAGTCTTATTGCTTACGAAACAACTTTATAATCAATCCGTTATAAGTGAATTACTTCCTTTCCTAAATGAAACAAGCGTTGTTTGTTCGTTACAAAACGGAATTCCTGAGGGAAATATTGTTTCATTAGTTGGTAAAGAGCGAGTAGTGGGTGGCTCAGTTGAATTTGGCGCAACGTGGGTAGAACCAGGAGTTTCAAAACTTACTACAAACTTTGATACATTTAAGGAGCAGGCATTTGCAATCGGTGAACTTGATGGTTCAATGACTGAAAGAATTCAAAATATAAAATCTGTATTAGATCATGTAGGTGGCACAGTTATATCGGATAACCTTGTTGGAATAAAGTGGTCAAAATTAATGGTCAACGTAGCTCTTAGTGGTATGTCAGCAGCGCTTGGGGGTACGTACGGTGATGTACTCGATAATGAGTTTGGTGTTAAGAGTGCAGTGCATTTAGCGGATGAAACTATTAAGGTAGGTCACTCAAAAGGTATAAAATTTGCTTGTATGGGGGGCTTTGATATTTCATCTTTAGAAATAAAAAATGAATCTGATATTGCAGATAGAATGAATGTTTTTAGAACCATTTTCAAACCACAAGCACTATTAAAAGCGAGTATGTTACAAGACCTTGAAAAGCAAAGAGAAACAGAAATAGACTATATTAATGGAATCGTTCCTAACCAAGCGAAGCATTCAAGGATTTTAACACCATACAATGATTTAGTAGTAAAACTTGTGAAACAAGCAGAAGAAACGAAAAATATTCCGAATTTCGTTTTAAATATTCAATCATTTAAACAGCTAATTGAAAATAACAATTAAAATTTTGTCATAAAAAGAAACTTATGCAATTAATAACCGCTTCCCTAACTACCGTATAGGGAAGCGGTTATTAGTTATTTTCATTTTTTCATTTTGGGGTAATTCTGAATTGTTAAGTTGATGGGCATGTGGCGGTACCCCTTAATGTACTATTACGTACTTTGCGTTGTACTAAAAAGTACTGAAACAAACAACAAAAAAGAATCCTGCATAAGCAAGATTCTCACAAAAAATATGGTTATTCCTTTAGTCTAATTAGTAAAGAAGATGGAAGACGCCTTATCGTTCCAAGTTGATCCGACATAGCTGACATTGATACCGGATTGCACCCAGAATCTTGCCCCTCTGTAGTTACTATCCCAACACATAACTGTCCATTTATGATTGTAACCCGCCTTCAACGAAGAGATTCTGTCGTTCCAATATGAACCCACCGAGCTAATATTACTGGAAGTTCCGAAGTAATTCCCTCCGTAATTAGAATGTTGATAAAAATACGAATTATAATAAATAGCTTGGGCTATAATCGTATTGTTCTTAGTATCCTTTTGACGCTCAACAACAGCACTCTGCAAATGAGCATTTAAACGGTCTTGATTTGTAAACCCATAGACTACTCCTTCTGCTTTTGCAGTGTCATCGAAAACAAACTGAGTTACATTCTTTACATGCGAATCATCTTGTGCATATTTAACACCATCAATCATAACAGGCAAGTCTTTTAATTGAACCATATTCTCTGTTGAAGGCGTTTGTTTTGAAACTGAGGTTGATGTTGTAGCGGCAAAAGCAGTAATAGGAATGATCGTTAAGACAAAAGTCAGTAATGTAATAACTATTTTCTTCAAGAAAATCCCTCCTAGATGGATATCTTTCCCTATCCCCAAAAAAGGAAAATAGGCTTAGTTTATAAAGAATTTAAGTGTTACCTTAATTTTTTCATGTTCATCAATCAACTCCTTTATAAATATTATTTTTTAGTACTAACTGGTCGGTATTAATCAATTTATTATATGATGAAGAATGTGTTACTATTAACTAAATATTTAGTCTTTTAAAAAGGAGGTTGGGTTGCTATGGGAATTTATCATCAGAAACAATCAGAAAACACCATTAATAAATTAATGCAATCAGGAATTGAATTGTTTTCTAAGCAAGGCTATTCTAGTACAAGTGTTGATCAAATTGTGAAACATGCTGGTTACTCTAAAGGTGCTTTCTATACTCATTTTTCCAATAAAGAGGAGTTTTTGTTGAAACTGATAAAAGAAGGAATTGATTTTTATTTTGAAGATTTAAAGGAAGCTCTTACTCAAAAAGAGTGTGATTTACTAAATAAGTTTAAAGAACACTCTTTGCGTTTGGTAAATGAAGCTTATGAAAAAGGATCTTCTCCTATGCTTCTCCAAGGATGTATGATATCCAATCAATTACCTCTAATAAAAGAAAGGCTTATTCTTCAGATGGAAGAATGGAGATCATTCCTTACACATTTTTTTCAGAGAATGAAAGACGAAGGTATAATCGGAAGTCCATTAGATGCCAGAACTTTAGCAACAACAAGCATGGCTATTTTTAATGGATTTAATTTGCAACATTTTGTAGACAATCGAATTCAAATACAGGATATGCTGAATGTTTTTGTTGAACTACTTCAAATCCAAGAACCTAATAAAAAAGATGAATAAGAGTTATGATGTCTGAATGATAATTTATGAATACTCCATACATGTAAAGTTAACATAACACATCATTATCGGTATATTAAAAGGATCTTCTGATTGAAGATCCTTTTAGTTGTTTGTTCAATTAAAGCGCTCGATTGTTGAACTTTTAAAACTTAAAACGGTAACCGGTTAGATACTAAGTATCACCAAGAAGGTGGAGGCCATTCTCCAATTAATTGCCGAATCAGTGCTACTTGTCCGGTATGATAACTGTTGTGTGCCATAAGAGTGGCTAAAAGGTCACCACGAGTCCTTTTCAATCCCGCGTCTTTTAGTTCCTTTAAATCTTTTTTTGCTTCGTTTTCAGCTTCCTTTAGCCCTTTACTGAATAGAAAAAGAGTGTCACTCCACTCGGTTTTATATGACGGAGCTGTTTTATCAGGCCATGAGTCTTCGTCATGTTCTGGATGATTGGGCACCCTGCCTTTAAGGTAGGCAAGATAGAAATCTTGCCAGAAAATCATATGGTTTAGAATCTGCCACACTGAATATGGACAGTTTGAGGGTTTTTCCCCAGCCATCTCCCACCGTAAACCCTCAAACACCTCCAAGGGGTCAACATGAGCATTTTCCCCATGTAACCCGTTTTCAAAGAAATAAGATGACATAAGCATTCCCTCACTTTTACAAAAATTGAACAAACTTTTTTCACTCAACAAAATGACCAATTTTTTCGACCTTCCCACTGTTTCTCAGGCCTCTTGTACTTTTGCCAGGCGGTGAAATGGAAAAGTTAAAATTTTCTGTATTTTAATTTATTATAACAAATATTCAACAATCTGGCCCTTTAGTTGAAGAAGGTTTCTAAGGAAAACATGAATAATTTATACAAATCTAGTTAACATAACACAAAAATTATCGGTAGCAAATAAAACTGACAAACCCTTGATATTATTGGGTTTGTCAGTTTTCGTTTTCTATCGTTCTATGCATGGTTTTATACATTGTTGGAATAGCAAGGATTCTTGGGATCCTTGCTATTTTCTTTTCCCTTTTTTTTGTATAAAATCTTGTATAAATTTGATTATGATTGTTTTAAACCATAGTGTATGTTGATGTTTAAAAAAGACGAGTATATGCTTAATTTGTCTGAAATTTTTTGTGTATTCTTGTTTATTTTTTGTTATGTTTATTTTAAGTGTTATTTATTTATATTATATCGCCGATATATCGCTTATAAAAATAGAAAGAGGTGGTAGCGATGGCCGATACGGGTGATACAAAAGTTGAATTGTTAGAGGGAATCCCTAGGGAATTAAAAAGTCATGATATTGCTAAAACATTTGGAATTGCTGAAAGTACAGTTAGGAAGTATGCCCAATCCCTTGAAAAAGCAGGGTATGTTTTTCGGAAAAATGAAAACAATACAAGGATTTTTACTGATATAGATGAGTTAACATTTAGAGATTTGATTCAAGCTAGAAAAGAAGCTGGAGTAAACCTTGATATGGCGGCTTCCGTAGCAGTGATACGAAGACAGAAGCAAGAATCACCGATACAGAGCGTGCAACCTTTGATAAATAAGGAATCAGAGAGTAATTTAATTCCGTACAAAATGCAATATGAGATTCAAAAATTAGCAAATTCGTTTCAAAAGCAAATAGAACAAATTGAAGAACAAAATCAAATGATAATTTCTAAGTTGCAAGCATCTGAAGAAACTGAAATTGAAATAAAAAAACAGTTGTTGGAATCTAAAAAAAGAGAAAAAGAAAAAGATCAACAAATTGAAGATATGCAAAAAATGATTGAATATATTGCAAAACGAGATAGAGATTTTGATAAAAAAATCGAAGAAATTTATCAAGAAGCTAAAAAACCTTGGTGGAAGAGATGGTAAGATACAGAGTTTAATACTTGGTTGTATTTTATTCTTTTTAATAAGTTTTTTAGAATAATAGAAAGATAAAAAAGCTCATCCCTTATGAAAAAAGAGATGGGCTTTTTTGTTTGCTATCGATAATGATGCGTTATGTTAACCTTATATGTATTGGGTATACATCGTTATTCCTTCGTTTCTCGCTTTATCCTATATATTTGCATGCCAGGTGTGTTTATATCATATATTGATACCATATATACCCTATCTGTATGATATATAAATCAATACTTTCAAGTAGTACAGCACTCTATTATAGTGAGAAAGGAACATCAGATTTATGAATAACCTTAACGTCCTTTGTGAACAATTTGCTAAAATTTTTAATGGGAAAAGCAACATAAATCAGGGTGTTTGTTCTGTATCTTTGCGTCGTAATATCAAAGTGTTTGTTCAAGGACGACCAAGCATCTCTGTGATACCGGTCGGGATATCTTTTGAATCGTTAGATCAAAATGGTAATGCGTTAAACTTTGGAGAAATTGCTATTTTACAAGAAGAAATTCCTTTATTTATGCAATCAATTGTTCAACAGGGGATTATTGTTAGTGCCTTACATAATCATTGGTTATATATGAAACCATTGATTATGTATATTCATATCCAATCTGTTGAACCACCATTAAATTTTGCAAAAAAATTGGCAAATTCTTTTTCAGTTTTAAGTAGTTATCCAATTGCTGATAATGAGAGTTAGTGTTAAATAAATCATATTTATTCACTTCCTATATCGGAAATTATGTAAATACGAAACCCCTTTTGCCAAGTAAACTGAAGGGGTTTTTCTAGATACATTGAATACCGATAAGTGGTGTTGTTAATTGGAATATTTCAGATTGTTGAAGAGTATATTTGAAAAATGGGTTTAGGTTGATGATTTTATAAAATAAAAGAAGGCGTTCCATATTTGGAATGCCTTTTCTTGATGTTTTGTTGCTAATGTGGGTTGTTAAGTTATTTCAATTTGATTACGTGCTGTTTATCTTGCAACAACAAGAACTGGGTGGGGTATTATTTGTCTCTAATACATTTGAGATGGCATACCAGAATAAGGCATCATTTGTCCGGAATACATTTGAGATGGCATACCAGAATAAGGCATCATTTGTCCGGAATACATTTGAGATGGCATACCAGAATAAGGCATCATTTGTCCGGAATGCATTTGAGATGGCATACTAGAATAAGGCATCATTTGTCCGGAATGCATTTGAGATGGCATACCGGAATAAGGCATCATTTGTCCGGAATGCATTTGAGATGGCATACCGGAATAAGGCATCATTTGTCCGGAATGCATTTGAGATGGCATACCAGAATAAGGCATCATTTGTCCGTAATGCATTTGAGATGGCATACTAGAATAAGGCATTGTTTGTTTTACCTCCTTTTATAAAAGAGTAGTCATCTAACCAATATATATTGTATGAAACGAGTAAGCATGTTGTAACCACCTATAATTTCGTTTATCGGGTACGGTAACGATTACTTCTGTTTAGGAGTCATAGATAAAAATTGAGACTTATTTTGCTATTGATAATAATGGTTATGTGAATAAAAAGTCCTTTCAGAAGATCTGAAGGGACCTGCTCAATTAATCCTTAAAAACATAATGTAAAGTGAATCCGTTAAAATATATGTGTGACCTTGAATTTCCCCTCTTACTCAAAGGAGAGATTTAATATGGGATATGGTTATGGTGGTAGTTGCGGCGGAGGCTGCGGTTTTGGTGGTGGCTTCGCCTTACTGGTTGTGCTCTTTATTTTATTAATTATAGTTGGAGCTAGCTGTTGTGGCGGTGGATTTGGCTGCTAAAGAGAGACACTCTTGAGAGTGTCTTTTCTTCATTTCTAAACGGACCTGCTCATTCTGTTTATAAAAACATAAAATAATGTGAATCCATTAAAATAATAATGTACCCATTGTTCTATCTCCTAATTGAAGGAGGAAAAAATATGAGTTTTGGCGGTTCTTGTGGTGGCTTTGGCGGCGGATTTGCTTTATTAATCGTTCTGTTCATCCTGTTAATCATTATCGGATGTAGTTGTTGGGGCGGCGGCGGTGGCGGATTCGGATACTGAAAAAAGGAGGCGCTCATTTGAGTGTCTTTTTTAAAATTTTACATATTATATCTGATTGATAAAACCAATCTCAGACGTTCCTAAATAGTACTACTGATAAGTGGGGTTATGTAAACCTCATATGAATATGTTATACAACAAAAGTCCTACTTAATAAGAATGTAATAGGAGAGGAAACCTAACCCAAATAAGCATTTAGGAGGAAAGAAAAAATGCGGAAATTTATTTGGGTATTAGTGTTGGTTATGATAATTGTTGTAAGTCCAAATCAAATTCAAGCAGATTCTTCACCGTCTTTACCATGTAGTTTAATATTAGAACCCATCAATAAAGAGGATAAGAATGCAAAAGGAGTAGCATTGGTGTATAAGGTGAAGCTGACACTAAGTTTCCCACGAACAAGTATAAGTATCCATGCTCTTCACTTACCTGATCCAAGTACTTTGGGCAATTATGACATGTATGAGGGATTTGCTTTTATTCCAGATGAAATCAGTTGGCGTTTTAAAATGTATCCCTCTGTTGAAGAGGGCAGTCCTACATGGGCAGGAAGAATTGACATTATTACAGCTGAAATGAAAGGTGTTCAAATTCAAGTGCGTCCTTCCAATTCAAAGACAGAGAAATTAGGACGGCCAATCCTGACAAATAGCATAAAATACTGTAAATGATTTTTTAAAAAATATTGTAGGTAAAACTTCAGCTAATAGGAATTATGTAAAAAAGCTAGCATGGATCTAGCTTTTTCTTTTTTATTCATGGATGTTCTAATCTCTTTATTTGTCATGTTTTGAATGTATACTTTTCTATCCGTTTTTGAGAAAAACAAGTGAAATGAGATAAAATCAGGGGGAATGAAAGTAAACTAATATTCAAAATTTTACATTGATGAAGTTGGATATGGTCGTTTCTAAAATAAGATAAGTGTATTTCTTCTTTTGATAAGATTGCTTGCTGAATATTACACTCTATTTCTTCTAATTGTTGTGAGTCCAATAGGGGCATCTCTATTTTTGTTTGTTCTTGAATGATACTTTGAATTCCTTGAAACTGTTCCGGTAAACTAGCAAAGGCTTGCCATTTTATCATACCTCTTCCTTTGGGCATATAAGAGTTCATCATGCTTTGTGTCCCCTTACAATGTGTTTCTGTATTTAGTTGTAGCGCTATGCGTGTAGGAAATCCCACGTAAAATACTGTTCTTCCCAAACTTTGTGCGTATTTCATCCATTACTTTCGTTAACTTCATTTCTTGTTCTCGCTGCGTTATGTTATCGAAAAGAGAAATTTTTCCCTCCTCTTCCTGGACTAGATTCGTTAGAGAAATGTTTATGCTGCGAATGGGTTCGCCAGTATATTGTTGATGTAAAAAGTATGTACAGATATGATAAATATCCATCGTTAAATTTGTTGGGCGACTTAAAGTATGTGTCTTTCTAAATCCGCCTGAATAACTCTTACTATAACCAACAGAAAAATGAACTGTTTGAGCAAGTTTATTTTGTCTTCTAAGCCGATAACAAACTTCTTCAATATGCTCTAGTAAAACAATCGGAAATTCTTCTATTATATAGTCACGCATTAGAATTTGGCTTTTTCCTACAGAAGTTGTAGCTGGAACATATTTTTCTGAAATGCGACTAAAGTCAATTCCGTGGCTATGTAAATGTAATTCTGTTCCGATCACACCAAAGCTCTGTTTTAAGTATTTAAGTTGATAATTCGCTAAATCCTCGATTGAATGTATGCCTTTTCCATTTAACTTGGCTTCAGTTTTATATGAAATTCCCCAAAACTTACTTAGCGGTCGTATGCTCTATAGTTTTGTAGGTATATTCTCGTACTTCCAACAAGCAATCCCGTCCTTGTTCTTCTTTGCTTCAATATCCAAAGCAACCTTACTCATTAATGGGTTAGGAGCAATTCCTATGGTATATTCAATTCGTGTATGATCATATATTTCACGTTTAAATTTCGTGGCGAATTCGTTTGGATCTTGGGCAAATAAATGAATACTATCGGTAATATTCATGAAGAATTCGTCAATGGAATACTGGTGGAAATCCTCGATAGGAACGTATTGCAAAGCTAAATGGTGAAGTGACTCAAGTTCAACCTAAATGTATGATTATGTTAAATTTTATAAGGGATATTATGAAGGGTTGTACTTAAATTAACGCACAGGTTAGGTTAAGACCCATGCTGTTCAGATCGTAGTTAAAACCCACTTACTCATTTTTCAACCCGGAACTTGCTACTTTAAAAATTTTAATGAGAAAGTCAAAAAAATATCTACAAAAAATAAAAAAATTTTAAAACCTATTATACAAGCTTATACATCAATAAAAAAAAACGAATATATTGGCATTGAACAGTTTTAAAAATCTAAAGTAATTTCAAAAGGAGATTAGATAATATGAGCGAACAATGTCCAATCAATGTACCTTGTCAGGTAGAAGGACAAACTCAAACACCATTAAGTGATGCAGCTGCARCACCAATTCTTACTCCAGGAGCACCGATTGTAAAAATACCAGTTGTATTAGCAGAAAGAACAATTCAAATTGTTGTAGAATCYGATATTTCATTAGATCCTCCAGCAGTTGAAATTAAACGTATCTTAAAAAAYGTATTTTTAACRCAATGTAAGTTAGTTCCTGTAGCATTTACTCCAGTACCAGGTACAAATTACCGCCGAGTTACAAGAGCAAAATTATTTGTACAAGGATATATTCGYAAAAATATYGAATATGCATCTAGCACGTGTAACGCACCTTTATTTGATCGTATYGCWAATGTTCCATTTTCTGGTTTTGCAGATTTAACAGCAGCWGATTTTCTATCACAAGCTTTAGTAGCTTCTTCMTCAGATACTACWTCTCACTTTATTAATCCTAAAAATGGTGATYTACCACGTTTAGACAAATACTTCTTCGAAAATACAGTTTTTTATAATGAACAACCATATTGTGAATTAGTAAGCGCTCAATTTTTCGAATTAGACTTTTCCCCTTGTCCAACAGAMYTAAACGARCCATTTGRWACTCTTCGYGAAAAAATTGTACTAGACCTTACTTTAAAAGTTTTACAAGTACAACAAGTACAAGTATAAAACAAAGGAGCACTCGTTTTGAGTGCTTCTTTGTTTTATACATTTGTAAGTAAGAAAACTTCTTATTTTTCAAAACCAACCTATTTAAAAAGAACACCAATGCCCGTTTTGGTGTTCTTAAAAGGAAAACTATAAAATGAAATAATTGAGTGAAACCTATTCCAATACTACAATATATGCTTGTCTAACATTTATAGTGCTAAAAATTAAATATCATCACTAATAATAAACAAAAAGCTCGCTTCTTATCTTTTTTCAAATAAAAAGCAAAATTCTCTTTACCATTAGATTTTAATTTTTTTACCAAAAAGACGATTCCAAAACGACTTCTTCTGTTCTGAAGCTGCTATGTCCTTATGATAAAAACTTCTAGAATTATTACTGCCATATTTAAAATGATACCTAGATTTTTCGAAAAAAGGAGATCTTTATGCAAAGTACTTGATCCACTCCTTAGGTTCTTAGATGTCTCAGATCCCAATAAGTTTGAGCTATATTTTGTCCTCCTTCTGTTCTAAGTAGTTCTTCATTTTCTATATAGTGTTTTCGTTGCAACAGATAATTTGTGTGATGTTAATTTAAAATGAATATCATATATATTTAAAATTTCAAACTTGCCCAAGAGCCTAATTTTGTTTTAACTCCAAATATTTTTAGCCGGTTTCCTACTCAATTCTTATGTTGATGTTCAACATTTATCCAAAGAGTTTTATTTTGAACATATACTTTGAACTACCCCCACTTTTACTTCGTTTAGAAGTGAAAGTGGAGGATTCCTAAGTAAAGAGTTCTATCGAACTCTAATTTATTAGGCTATCTCCGCAGTTCTTGCGGTTAGAAGTCTTATTGCTTCATTCTTTAGATTAATACTTGCGTTAATATCCCTATCATGATGTGTACGACAAGAAGGGCAGTCCCATTTACGTAGGTTTAGATTTTTAACGTCTTTGTTTTGATATCCACAACAGGAACATAATTGGCTTGAAGCAAATGTTTTCGATACGACAATGACTTGTTTGCCGTACCATTTTGCTTTATATTCTAACATGATTCGAAACTGTGACCATGATACCTCACTAATGGCTTTTGCTAACTTATGATTCTTTAACATATTCGATATTTGCAAATCTTCTATACCGATAACATCGTGGTTTTTGATGATTTCAGTTGAGACTTTGTCCAAGTAATCTTTTCTAGCGTTTTTTATGTATTCATGAATTCTAGCAACCTTTACTCGTTGTTTATTCCAGCTAGAAGACCCTTTCGTTCTTCTAGAAAGAACACGCTGTGCTTTCGCCAACTTCTCTTCTAATGATCGAAAAAACTTCGGATTTTTATAGATTGTTCCATCTGACAAAATGGCGAAATCTTTTAGTCCTACATCCATTCCAATGTAAGAATGTGTTTTCGGAAGTTCTTGCACTTCTGTTTCCACTAACAATGACACAAAGTATCTGCCAGAAGGATTCCGTCTAACTGTAGCATTTAAAATACGCCCATTTACTTCACGACTTTTGGCAAATCGAATAAGACCCAGTTTCGGTAATTTCATTTTATTTCCTACAACGGCAATGTTTTCATTTGTTTGCTTTGTGGTGTAAGATTGTACAGTGTTTTTCTTAGATTTAAAACGCGGGGGACTGTTTTGTTTTTTGAAAAAACGTGTATAAGCATCCGCAAGGTTGCGAACAGACGACTGAATCGCAATACTATCTACTTCTTTTAACCAAACAAACTCTTTCTTCATGGCAGGAAGTTTGGCAGAGCATGTACTATATGTCAAACCTTTACCTGTTTCTTTGTATGCATTATCCCATAGAGCTAGGAAATGATTGAATACAAAACGAGAACAACCAATCGTTTTATTGATTAGAGTTGCTTGTGCTTGATTTGGATAGATACGAAATTTATATGCTTTATTGATCATCATTCAGTTCACCTCCATTTTGACATGTGTTTATCATACAACAAACATACATTCGATAGATAGTGAAGTGATCATGACAAATTGTCCAGTAACACTTTACATATGTCGAACAATTTAGATGACTTCATGCCATCCCTTGTTCGAAGCCAATTCATCCCCCACCCACTCACTGGGCTGTGGCCCTTCACGTTCCTTGAGGAAGGAGTTTTCTTGGTTAAAATGATAAGATTCACTCTAGCTACATAACTTAAATTGATAGTTCCTGAGACACTAGTACTTGTTCTATTAAGAATAACACTTCTCTGTCCTGCTACTTTCATTTCTATCTGGCATTCATGAACTATCCAGTTTACAGGTACACCTTGTATATTTGTACTCCCAGAATCAATATAGTTACCTTCTCCACCAGTAACAGCACAATCTTGTGTTCCAGTAGTAGAGCTGTCTCCCGTTCCTGTACTAGAATCCGATAATACTTGCAAACCGCTTAATTCTTCAGGTAAATAACTTAAATCCCCATAATTAACACCTGTTCTGTCACTTATAATATTTTTTAACTCTACTCGATTAGTCTGAGTATCATATGTGCCAACAATAGCTGTAATAGGCCCTAAAAAAGAATTAAAAAAACTCCTTTTGTACTATCAATAATATTGCGTTATGTTAACCCTCTAAGAATAAATATTCATAGAATTTTTTTGTGAATTTAATATAGGTTAGTAAACAAGCATGTTTCCTATTAAAACATAGAATAATATAACCCTTGTTCGATAGGAGGTATAAAAATGAATTGGAATAATGATTGCTGTAAGCATAAGCATCATAATCATCGTTGTGAGCATAAACATCATAACCATTGTTGTGAGCATAAGCATCATAATCATCGTTGTGAGCATAAACATCATAACCATTGTTGTGAGCATAAGCATCATAATCGTCGTTGTGAACATAAACACCATAATCATTTTTGTAAATGTGTTATTTGTTGTCATCGCAACCATTGGTAAAAAAGTTCATGATTTTTAGTTTTTAAAAAAGTGCAATAGATATTGCACTTTTTTAAAATAAATATACAGGTGATTTATACCTTTTCTTATTTCCTTCAAGTTGAATATCACGTAATGCTTTTGTAAAGATTTGTTGTGTAGTCCTACAAATATCATCCTTTGGTGAATTACATAATATGTTTGAATTAACAAACCAGGTACGAGATGAACAAGTCCTTTAAAAAATAAAGAAAAGAAACTCTAATGAATGCTTTTCTCCAATTTAATCGGCGATTTAACTCGGCTTCTGTAGCCTTCTTTCGAACTGTATTCACTACACTTCTACAAGCTAAAATTGGGGATTATCTAAGATTTCTCATGCTCTTTCTGCTTACTTTGAGCGTATTCTTATCCTTGATTCTACAACATTTCAAGTGCCGGATCGATTTGCATCTACTTATCCTGGTGCCGGAGGATGTAGTCATAAAGCTGGTGTAAAAATCCAACTAGAGTATGACTTGTTGAGTGGAGAATTTTCTGATGTGAAAATTGAACCAGGAAAACGAAGTGATCAGGCGTATGGTGCGACTCGAACAGGTATGGCACAAAAGAATGAACTATATATTCGTGACTTAGGATATTTTCGTTTACAAGACTTTAAGTCTATTCAAGATAAGCAAGGATATTATTTATCACGTCTTAAGTTACCAACTAAGATATATAGAAAAGAATTCGAAACGGTCGTATTTAAAACAAAACCCGCTCAACTGAGGCCGGAATGCGAGATGTGTCTTATTCCAATCCCCTGGTCAGAGATGTTGTACGCTTTAGATGACAATCTTTGTGACCATTGCAGAAATATGATAGAAGAAGATTAGAAAAGAGCATCCAAAACGGGCGCTTTTTCTTTGTTATATAGAAATTACATATTAAACATATTTAAACTTTGTCCTAGGTATAATTGGGGTTAAGATCCATATAATAATACAGAACGGTTTTCCAACTAGTTACCCCATAAGTTTTACGAGAGAGCACTTAAGTTGGGGGAGTGCTCTCTTTCGTTTGCACATAAGGAAGTTCTCGGCATACAATATCAGGTCAACATAAATATGCCATTACTCGCTTAAAGAGCTCTATAAATAGGGATAGAGCTCTTTTTTATTTTACATTCATGCATATTGGGTAATTTCAAGCATAGAATAGTAGTGTTCAGGTAAATGTTGATATGTACATTGAGTTGCTCCTTGTATTCCGAAAAGGCACCTTACTTAGGTGTCTTTTTATTTGCACCTTTTGAGATGGACGAGCATATATTGAATTATGGGACAAGTTCTTCGTGTCTCATTCAATACTCATAGGAAACCCCTTATCACATTAAGAGCATCCACGGCAAGGGTGCTCTTTTAAATTTGAACAAAATGGACATCTGATGAGGTTATAACATGTATATAGGATTAACCGTTTTAGGCGCTGCCGTGATCGGTTTAGTGTCTTATTTGTTGTTAATGAAAATAGGTAGAGAAGATAGACTAGTAAACAAGCTGTTTTCTACTTTTAAACATAGAATATGATGAATCCTATTAAAATGAGGGGGGGACTTATATTCATGAGAGATGATTGTCGTTTCGAGAACTTCAGAGATTGTGATAGATTTTGGGATGATTTAATGTTCGGTAGACGCAGACATAGAGATTTTGATGACCGTCGTTGTAGACGTGACCGTGACTGCGATTGTGATGAATGTCGTCGCAGACGTAACCATGATCGTGACCGCGATTTTGATGACCGTCGGGATTGGTAAATCCCTTTGGAAGAGTGCTTTGAAGAAAAGCGCTCTTTTTTTGTTCAAGAATTTTCTGGTCTTATTTGCTAAGGAAAGATAAGGATAAATAAAAAAAGAGAGCCGAAGCCCTCTTTTGGAATCGAAATCGATTAATTAAGAACAAATTGGAATCCCTAACGCTATTAAAGTCAATGCTACTTGAAGAGAAATCTCTAATCTAGCAATTTCGATTCCAGCAACTGAGACAACTAAAAAAGGTTGGCCATTTACGAATAGAACACAACGAACGAAAATAAACAAGGCTCAAATGAGCCCTGCTTGGTGGAGTTGGATAACTAATATCCCAATAGAAATAATAAAATACGGTGAAATGTTAAATTCTGATTTAAATCCGTTTTGTGTTGTGAGTTTTAGTTTCATAATTTTTCGCCCTCTCGTTATTTGCCTTACACTTCTATATACAACGAAGAGGATAGATTTCCACATGAAAACTGAACAAATATACTGATAGTTAACAAAGTGAAGTTTATGCAGGAATTAACGAGGGTTTTAAGGTGGAAATAGCGTAAAATCAACGATGTATAAAAGGTATTGTAAACGGAAGCTCCCGAAAGTACCACAAACGTTGATATGACAGTGTATTTCCCAAAAACCTAGTTTACATAAGTTATGTTAGGGGTCCCGCCACATGCCCATCAACTTAAAAAAAGTAAACACCCCAAAGAAGAAAAAATGAGCTGACTTCTCAAAATAACTACATGTAGAGAAAGGGAATTTTCATTTAGGTGATACATTAAAATGTTAAGTTGATGGGCATGGGGAAGCGATAACGTTTCTGTGATTGATGGGCTAATAAATAGCGTGATTGCTACTATACCAGTTGGGGTTGTTCCATCTGGTATAGTAATCAATCCTTAAATAAAATATAAAACAATAAGATTGATAAGTGAGGTTACTTCCGCATTTGAAAACTATGTAAATATTATGAGAAAAGACTCTATCACTTAGGAGAGTCTTTTTGGTTGTTATAAAAATCGTTTAATCAGGTATGACTCGCAACATTAGCTATACAGCTAGATAGCGTGCTTACAATAATTGATTGCATTCTGATGCCATATTTACCTTTGATAGTATAATATTTTCGTTGAGGGGATATTTCAAAATATTAGCTTGATGGTCATGGATTATACCAAAAATTAAGCCAATATCTCATTTAAAAAATTACATTTAGCATTTTTTAAGGAAAACATTAATAAAAATAAACTAAATGAGATGATTTTATGGGAGAGAAAAAGCTACATTTAGGTTGTGAACGGACCATTCTCGAAAACTGGGACAGAGATATTAGATGATGTGAATACGTACCGGAGTATTGTTCTTGAAATGATAGTTGAACTACGAGCTATAAAACCAGTTCGAGAACCACAACGTGAACTACTTACAGCCCCACCTATTGAGATTCGTTTAGGTACTACGGTATAGGTAAAAACCTAAATTCAAATAGAACAAAGATATTTATAACAGAGGTGTTCAGATGATTACAATTAGTTTATGTATGATTGTAAAAAATGAAGAAAAAACACTTAATAGATGTTTAGAATCAGTTAAAGGTATCCCCGATGAAATTATTATTGTAGATACAGGCTCAACAGATCAAACGAAACAAATAGCTAGTAAGTGGACTCAACAAATTTTAGATTTCAAATGGGTGAATGATTTCTCGGCAGCTCGAAATTATTCCTTTCATCAAGCTTCAATGGACTACATTTTATGGTTAGATGCGGATGATATACTTTTACCAGAGGAACGTCAAAAGCTACTTGCTTTAAAACAATCACTCACTCAAAATATTGATGCAGTTTCCATGATTTATCATGCAGAAATTGATAAATTTAATAATGTTTTAACCAGCATTCGCCGCAATAGATTAGTTAAAACAAGTAAAAATTTTCAATGGTACGGCGTTGTTCATGAAGAACTGAGTATTTATGATCAATATAATGCGCTCGAAAGCGACATCATAGTCACCCATAAAAGAAATTATACCAATAATGAATCAGATCGAAATCTCAAACTATATGAACAATTTTTGAAAAAGAATAAAGGTAAAATGACAGTTCACGATATATTTCATTATGCCAGAGAATTACATAAACATAAAAAATATAAACAAGCCATTGAATTTTATAACAAGTTCTTAGACTACAAAGAAATCCAATTAGAACACAGGCTTTTTGTTATGCATAAATTAGCTAGTTGTTATCATCTAATCGGAAATTTTAAAAAAGAAAAAGAAATCACATTTCAGTCTTTAGAATACGATGTTCCTCAACCGGAATTCAGCTGTCGCCTAGGCGAATTCTTTCTTAAGAATAACCAGTTTTCTCAAGCTGCCTATTGGTATAAACAAGCTATAGAAGCACCTTTAGCTAATTCCGTTCATTTCATTGAACAACAACCCTTTAAAAGTTGGTTACCGCATAAACGATTAGCGTTTTGTTACTTTCAGCTAAAAGACTATAAACAGACTTATCATCATAATAAAATGGTTCTTAGTTTCTTACCAACTGATGAGGAGACCCTTAATAATATTAAAGTAATCGAGGAGTTAATGATGATTGATTAGTAATCATAGGATGTTTGATCATCTTTGAACTACTCACCACTTAACGCCCTAACGGACTGTTTGAAGTGGGAGATTCCTAAGTACTCATTTTTATGGAAACTTTTACAAAATCTTTCTCTATAAAATTGAAAGCAAAGGGAGATTTGTATATTTGGCATTCCTTTTGGTCTTTAAAATTGGCTTCACGTGCCAAAACATTAGCAAGGATTTTTTCTTCGAGGATGCTAAATTGATACTCCTCTTTAATGTCTTTTGATTCTATAAGGCCTTGAAAGGGAACGTCACCTTGGATTCTATAGTTTGGAATTACCTTGTTATAAGCTAATGCTGTATAAGTAACAGTCTTACGGATAAATCCCGAAATAGTGACTACTTCTGAACACACCTTTTCAATCGTAGTAAATATCTGTCTATCAACTTTGATGGTTCCTTTTTTTGCAGGAGGAACTAACTGGATTTTATGCTCTATAAATTGTCTAAAGCAGAATGTTTTTGATTTGGGGGATTTTGGCTGTTTTTTCGGTTTTGGAGTTTCAGGAAAGCATGAAGATATTCTTGTTACTTCAGGAAGGCCTGATAAATTAATATGTGGAAAATAAGGCGTGCTTGTTATAATGAAATTTTTCTTGTAATGTAAATTCATATACGTTTCCTCACCTTTCCAATGGAATATAGTGTAAAATATGTCCTCCGCATCATATATGCTTCTTTTTGACAAGGAATTTTTCAAAATGGGCTCATGTCATATATCGATAGGATTTTTTAGTAATAGGGGTGGCACCCCATCGCCATCAAGCTAAAATTTTAAAGTACCCCCATAATGAAAATTTTTTTCATTATTAACTACTGATAACGAGAAATATGTGAAATATGCCCTTTTTATAATAACTATAAGGTAGGATTTTTATTTTTAGGTATATTATATGGACTGGAGTTGAAAGTCAGTTTTTTGTTTCTCAACCAATTATACAGAATTTTCTTTTACTTCGTTTGTCATTTTCAATGAATCTTGATAAAATATGAATTACATATCGAAACACCCTTGTTGGATACCTGCGCCTCTCTGTGCAGGTATTTTTAATACTGCAGCCATGCAATTTCTACAACAAGTGTTAGCCTAACTTCTTAACAAAAAGTTTTCTTCAACTAAGCTACTCTCTCTCCATACACTTATATTTTCAAGCGTATTCGTATCCTAAATTCAACTGTATTTCAACTTCCTGATGTATTTTCGCCTGTTTATCCAGGTGTAGGTGGATGCAGCTATACAGCGGGGGAAGTTCGGCTTGAGTATGATCCTATTAAGTGGACAATCCCTCCATATTCATACAGATTCAGGTAAACAACATGATCCAACTCTATATTAAATCTAGTATCTTTTCTTCCTTCTATTCTTTTTAATGTATTCATAAATTTTATCCATGACAAACACTTCATGTTCTATCCAAATAGCTTCGGCTTCTTCTAATGTAACTACTCTCACTAGTTTTTCAATTGCTGTATCTTTAACTAAAAATGTAGCTACAGCACCTGTAGATTTTGAATATTTACTGATAACTAAATTTATAATGTTATTAATCTCTAATACTCTATTATTATGAGGCTTATTCTCGATTTGACTACTTTGGTTTATTATTTCTTTATCAGATATTTCTTTTAATCGGGAATTTAGAGTGAATTCTACATAACCTATTGGAGAATCAATATCTGAACGAAATCGTATATCCTCAATTATTTCTAATACAATTTCTTTATGAGATTCCCATTTTTTTAACACTTTAGGAAACACTTTTTCTTTACAGCGTTCTTCAAATCTTTTAATTTTTTGTTCAAATGTGTTGGGCTGTTGAAATTTATCTAAGTTCTTTTCAAAATGAACTAAATTGTTATCATTCTTTTTTTGGCCACGGATAATAAATTTAATTTTTTGTACTTTCCTGCCTAATTTAATTTCTTCAAATTCAAAAGAAATATCTGTTTTTTGGTCTAATTCTTTTTGAGAAGGTTTTAACACACGTTGCTTAAAATTTGCATAGTTGGGGTATATATCCATTGCGTCTAAGTAATACCTTAAATTTTCGAGACTAATTGTACGTTCCTTTAAATCTTCATATTGTTTAAGTAGTTCATAAATACGTATAGCGTATGTGCTTTTCAATTTCACAACATTAGCTAATCTATAGCTTGTAAACTTGCTGCTTAATTCTAATAGAAATGGCTTTAATAACGGATCGAAACGCATATCAATTGTTCCTTTATTTCTGTTGTAAATTGCTGAAGAAAGCCAAGATACCTGTATCAGCACTTCACCTGTCCGAATTTCAATTACTTTTGATAATAATTCCTTTGTAATTTTACTTAACTCCGAATATTTAGTAGATCCATTAAGACCAAGTAGATCATGAAAATGTTTGATGGGGAATGTGTAAGTTTTAAAATCCCGATCATTGGGTTCAATATTACTAGCCAAACAAAGTAATATTTTTTGTTCTACTAAATTTAAACGTGAATTTGCTTCAATTAAAGTATTTGATTTTGAAACAATATTATTTTCTTTAATCTGCAAATCTTGATTTTCAGACATACCTACATACGTCCCTTCTTTCTTACCTCTACTGTTCTATTAACTATAACAAATATATTCCCTTTGTTATAGTTAATTTTTTTATCAATTCAGAAAATTATATTTTCACTATTAAAGTTGAGAAGTCCTTTGTTTTATATG
>NZ_JBFUIN010000015.1:0-38695 GCF_056401855.1 Bacillus sp. P4_D3 | reverse complement strand
TCATAGCTGCTACTACCCCCATTGCATATGTAACGATACCGACGCCAACAGGTATAATAAGGAGCGCAAAAAATTTCCCTGCCTGTGTTACAGGCACTACATCACCATACCCAACCGTTAATACAGTAATCATCGTCATCCAAAATGCTTGAAACAAGCTAATTTCTTCAATTGTCATAAATCCTAGCGTCCCTAGAATTACAACAAAGGTCATACATATAACTGCTATCCATAATTGCTTACGTGCATTCATATTATATTTCAACTCTTTTCTCTATCTACAATCTTTGCCAAAGGAAATGAAATACCTATATACTAGAAACGGAATCTATGAAAGAGGTTGATATAATGAAGCTATTTCTTTCTGCCTTACAATGGGCACTATTTATTTTAGCTGGAAGTCTTATTGTACCAATTAGTGTCGCAACTAGTTACGGCCTCGACGGCGCTGAAGCTATCGCGTTTGTACAAAGAACATTATTTGTTCTCGGTTTTGCCGGCCTACTGCAAGCTATATTCGGTCATAAACTTCCTATTCAAGAAGGTCCCGCAGGCCTTTGGTGGGGAATTTTCTCCCTGTATGCAAGTTTAGGCGTCGTATTATTTGGATCAAGCAATGAAACACTTAAGGTCCTTCAGTACGCTTTCCTACTAAGCGGAATTATTTGTATTATTCTTAGTGTTTTTGGACTTATCGATAAACTAGTTCGCTACTTTACACCTACAGTAATTGGAACGTATTTATTCCTTCTTGTCGCACAACTTAGTGGCTCCTTCTTAAAAGGCATGTTTGGCCTTGATGGACAACATACAGAAGTACAGCCAAAGGTATTTATTCTTTCACTCATTGTTATTTTACTATCTTTTTTCATTATGAAGCTACCTATTATTGGACAATATTCCGTTCTTTTCAGTATCGTCTGCGGCTGGATATTATTCGCGTGCTTCGGATTATCTAATCCAGTAACACCTGTGACAGATATAATTCGTCTTCCATCTCTATTTGTTTTCGGAATGCCCCGCATTGAATGGAACATGGCAATTACAGTAGTTTTTGTCACACTATTACTTCTAACAAATATGTTAGCAAGTATTCGCGTTGTACAAAAGGTTGTTTCAAAGTATGAAGAAGATTCTGCTCCAGATCGCTTCAAACAAGCTGGCATTATAACAGGAATAAATCAATTACTAGGCGGTCTATTTTCAGCCATTGGTCCTGTTGCCATTTCTGGATCAGCAGGATTTATCGCAACAACAAATATTTATAAACGCCTCCCATTTATGTTAGGGTCAAGCTTTATCATTCTTGTTAGTATATTCCCAAAGATTACTTCATTCTTTGCAGCAATCCCCGTTGCAGTTGGGTATGCTGCGATTTACCCTGTATTTGCAAGCATGATTGGTCTCGCTTTTCGTGAATATGACACTGTACAAAATAAAGAACAATTATTTAAAGTAGCAGGTCTTTCAATCTTTACGGGAATCGGAGTTATGTTCGTTCCAGCTGGAGCATTTTCTACGCTGCCGCCATTTTTAGCATCATTTTTAAGTAACGGTCTCATTCTTGGATCTGTAATGGCTATCTTGTTGGAAATACTATTTTCTCGTTCGCACGAAAAACAACTATCGTAAATTGGAAAACTTCCATTATTGCACTCTATCTTTAGAGTTGTTACGATAATGATAAAGTGAAACTTTAATCAGTGGGGGTTTTGTTCACCCCCCACTGATTATTAGCCCACACCAATCGGGCGTTTACGGGCAGTTGATCTCCCACCTAACTTCTTTGCTCCAGCTGAATTTTGAGGTGGGAGTCTTACTTCCCGCAAATAGCGGGATAAATTGTCATGGGCAACACGCTCATGATAATTTATACTAACAATGCAGAACTTCTCCTAATTTCACATAAAGAGGTTCGATGTCTTACTATATATTCCCCACTATCTTCATAAAAATTTATTTCTATTCCAACAAAGAAAGGAATTTTCTATATGACTTATAAAATGATTGTTTTAGATTTAGATGATACTTTATTACGCGATGACCATACCATTTCACCTCGTACGAAAGAGGCTTTAATGACCGCACAAGAGCAAGGAGTTAAAGTAGTACTTGCTTCTGGGCGTCCAACGTTTGGTATGCGCAACGTCGCAAAAGAGCTTCGTTTAGAAGAATACGGCAGCTTCATTCTATCTTTTAACGGCKCAAAAATTATTAACTGTAAAACAAATGAAGAAATCTTTAGTAGTACGCTATCTCCTGAAATCGTTCACAGCCTATTTGAAATTAGTAAAACTGAAGATGTATGGATTCATACTTATATTGGCGATGATATCGTAACAGAAGAAAATAATCCTTATACTGAAATTGAGGGCGACATTACTGGTATGCCAATTGTTGTAGTAGATGATTTTAAAGCCGCTGTAACAGAGCCTGTAGTAAAAGTATTAATGAACAAAGAAGCTGAACGCCTTGTTGAAGTAGAAAAGAAACTACAAAAACAACTAGAAGGCCAATTAAGCGTTATGCGTTCAAAACCATTCTTCTTAGAATTCACTGAATATGGTGTTACAAAAGGAACAAGCCTAAACCAACTAATCCAAAAACTTGGTATTAAACGCGAAGAAGTTATCGCAATGGGCGACAGCTATAACGACCAAGCGATGATTGAATTCGCAGGTCTTGGTGTTGCAATGGGTAATGCGCCAGATGATATTAAAGAAATTGCAAACTATGTAACAGATACAAATATGAACGATGGCGTTGCAAAAGTTGTAGAGAAATTCGTACTAAAAAGCGAAGTGCTTGTTTAATATTTTCATTCATAAAACCTATTTGAAGTCAAATACTTCAAATAGGTTTTTATTTAAATTATAATGCTTTTGTGACTATATTTTGAACTTTGCACTATTCTCGTAGTGTAAACTTTCTTTTTGTATATAATGGAACAAAATAGACTATTTTATTTTGAAAAAGAATACAAATTTACTATATACAAGCATACGTTAAAGGAGGCTATTTCATGTTATCTACACCAATCGGACGATTAAGAGCAATCGGCTTAATTGAGGGGATTTCTTTCCTATTACTATTATTTGTAGCAATGCCATTAAAATATTTTGCAGGGTTTGCAACAGCTGTTAAAATTACAGGTATGGCTCATGGCGTTTTATTCGTACTATTCATCTTTGCGGTAATTCAAGTAACAATCGTACACCGTAAAACAATTTTATGGGCACTTGGTGCACTTGTTGCATCAGTTATCCCATTTGGTACGTTTGTACTAGATGCAAAACTAAAAAATGAACAGTAATAGTAAAAAGGTAGTTAACAATTGTTAGCTACCTTTTTTGCGTTTATATATTCGAAATTTGCCAATCGATTTCTTTTTCATCCATGTTAGATAAAATCTCATTTACTTTAGAGTACGGCTTACTTCCAAAGAAACCACGTCTTGCTGATAATGGGCTTGGATGTACGGACTCGATAATATGATGATTCGTATTCGTAATTAAATTTTTCTTCGCCTGAGCATGGCGTCCCCATAATATGAAAACAACTGGCTTTTCACGTTCATTTAATAGCTCAATTACGCGATCTGTGAAATGCTCCCATCCTTTTCCTTTATGAGAATTCGCCTCACCTTGACGAACCGTTAACACAGTATTTAATAGTAAAACCCCTTGCTCCGCCCATTTTACTAAATAACCGTTATTCGGAATTTCATAACCGTATTCATCTCGCAGTTCTTTATACATATTTAACAAAGATGGCGGCGTTTTAATACCAGGTTGTACCGAAAAACTTAAACCATGTGCTTGATTCGGTCCATGATATGGGTCTTGTCCTAAAATAACGACCTTTGTATTTTCATAACTTGTATACTGAAGAGCGTTAAAAATATCTTCTTTCTTTGGATAAATCACATGCTCCTCATACTCTTCTTTTAAAAAATTAGCTAAAGCTTGATAGTATTCTTTCTCAAATTCTGACCCCAGTAATGGTCCCCAATCATTCTGCAAAATGTTTTCCATGCCTTCACTTCCTATCCAATTAATTCACCATATCCTGCCTTGTAAATACTACAAATGAAATGATAAGAGATACTACTGCCCAAACCGTTAAATTCATTAAAGAAAATCCCATTGATAATCCTTGCAATGCAGGCAGTTTTCCTGATAAATAATCCGTTAACGATAAGTTGACACTAAAAATGTATTTCGCACCTTCCCAAGACGTTGCGAATGAACTTAAAATGCCCCCTGCGATTAACGCAGCTAACATAACGCCCATTCCAGCTGGTGTATTTCGAATTAAAACAGAAACCATAAATGATATAGTTCCAACCACAATGGCAACAAACCAAGCTAATCCGTACGCCATTAAAATGTATTGCCACTGCGGAATAAGATGGACAAAGTTCGTATTTAATGTCTCCTTATCAATGACGAATCCTGTTAAAACAGGTAAGTTCCATCCAGAGTATCCAAATACAATCCCTGATAATGCGTAAGCAAATAAACCGACAAGAAGCAATATGAGCGAAATGAAAAATAGCATCGTCACATATTTACTAAGGAGTATTTTCCAGCGCCGAATAGGCCTCGTCAGAAGCATTTTCATCGTACCATCGCTTCGTTCTCCTGAAACAATATCAATGGCGACAATCATAACGAGCAATGGAATAAATAACGTTATTCCTTGTTCAATAAACGCCCTCACAAATGTTGGTGCCCCTGGTGCAGTCGGATTAATATTATGATCTAAATAATATTGTTGCTGTTCCACTCTTACTTTTAGCCAATCACGCCATTCTTCTGGCAATCTAGAATTGTTCAAGCGGTTTTGGGAATCAACAATTTGTTGCTGTAATGATACTTTCCAATCGGTCGTACCAAGCCTTTTTTGCGTTGTTTCTATTTCACGATACTGAGCATACACAAAAAGCGGAATCAAGATTGCTAAAATAAGCATGACAACAACAATCCGTTTCTTACGATAAATCTTTTCTGATTCATTTAAAACTAGATTCGCAAATTCACGCATGTTGCTCACCCCTTGTGAGTTCAATAAATAAATCTTCTAGCGTAAATACAAGCTCTTTGACGCTATGTACATCTATCTCGTTTTCTACAAAGTGCTTATTCCAAACACTAATAGACGCAACATCCATACGACATAGTAAACGCTCATCTTCTATACTAACTTCCTCTACCTCTTCAGCAGCATCTAACATGTCTTTCGCTTTGGAAACCGGTGTAACGACCCATTCCACACGATCACTCGCTGTTTTGATCAACTCTTCAATAGGTGCAACTGTTATCATTTTTCCTTTATGAATAATAGCCACACGGTCACATATCATTTGCACTTCACTTAATAAGTGACTCGAAATAAATACACTCATATTTTCTTCTTTTACAAGCTTATGTATAAATTCCCTAAGTTCTCTAATCCCAGCTGGATCTAAACCATTCGTCGGTTCATCTAATATGAGCAATTTCGGATTTCCAAGTAGCGCCTGTGCAATTCCAAGGCGCTGCTTCATACCAAGGGAATATGTTTTTACCTTATCGTGAATACGCTCATCTAAATGAACCATTTTTGCAATTTCAATAATACGTTCATCTGATATATCACCAAGCATGCGCGCAAATTGCTTTAAGTTTTCCCATCCCGTTAAATATGTATAAAGCTCTGGGTTTTCAACGATACTTCCAATTTGACGCATCGCTTCTCTGAAATTTTCCTTAATAGAATAACCACCAATAGAAATAGTACCTTCTGTCGCTTTAATCAGTCCGACTAACATTCGAATTGTTGTCGTTTTTCCGGCTCCGTTCGGCCCTAAGAAGCCAAACACTTCTCCTTGTTTTACATCAAATGAAATGTCTTCTACAAGTGTCTTCTTTCCAATTACCTTCTTCACGTCTCGTACGGAAAGTATCATCGTCATTTTATCCCTCCTTGTTCTAGTTTTAATTTACTTACGACGTTTTGGACTAATCGCTCTGCCATATATGTGTAGCCGACTTCATTCGGATGAAAATGATCGGAGTATAGTAAATCTTTTCCGCGATTTTGGAATAAATCAAATGTCGGTGTAATATATACATTTTTATCATTTAATGCTAACTTCTCTAAAGAGGCATTCCAATCAACAACAATATTTGATGAACCTCTTAAATCTTCTACATCCTCAAAAGGATTGTATAAACCTAGCCAAAAAATAGGGCTATCTGTATTTAATTTACGAATTTCTTCTATAATTTTCTTTGCTTCATTTTGAAATGTTTCCGTATCAGGACGATATGTCTCTAAATCTATTTTTCCGAGCGATTCCCATCCTGGGAATAAATCATTTCCTCCAATTGTTAAAACAATTACATCTGCTTGCTTAATTGAATATTGAGCTCCGCTACCCTCTAGTTGTTTTAATAAATCCGGCATTTTTGCGCCACTAACTGCCAAATTGGTTAGTGCAACTTTTTGTTTATAATCTTTTTGTAAATCCTCTTTCATTCGTCCAATATAGCCAATTCCTTCTTTGTCACCAACGCCGCGCGTTAATGAATCACCTAAACTAACTATTTGTAACGTTCCCGTTTTCTTTTTCTCTTTTGCCACTACGTCAGTCTTCGTAATTAATTTTGAAGCTTTCGGATTTAATACATCATTCACACCCGAAACAAAACCGTATGCAAATAAACAGAAAGACGCAATTGTAATGAGTAGAATTACTTTTACTAATTTTGATCTCATATCAAAACCCCTTTTAGCCCCTATAGATTGTCCATAATTATACCAAACGAATTTTCGAAAAGCGATTTTCATACCTTCTCTATTATGTCGTTTCCCTATCTACCAATTCTGGTAATAACTCTACATGCTTCACATCTATTTCCTCATCATTAATCTTTTCATATAATAATTCAAATGCCTTTACACCAACATTTTTACTAGAATGCGAAATCGTCGTAATACCTAATATATTTGCCACTTCTTGATCATCACATCCGATAATCGTAATATCCTCTGGGATACGAATTCCTTGTTTTTTCGCCTCCGTTACCATTCCTGCAGCAATATGATTGCAAGATACAAGAAACGCCGTCGGTTTTACAGACATACTAGCCCATTCTCTGACTACATTGCGCCCATCTTCCACCGTAAAACAGCCTTTAAACTTCCAGGCATCTAACGGTGTTACAACAATCTGTTGAAGTGAATCCTCATACGCCTTTTTTCGCCTTTGACTATTAATGCTATTACTTCTTCCAATGCAATATCCGATACGTGTATGACCAGCATCTATTAAGCTTTTCATCCCGCGCAAAAATACTTTGTAGTAATCAATATGTACACTTGAAATGAAATTCGAATCTATTTCCTCACACATCACAATTGGACCAAACTTTGTATACTCTTCAAGTTTTTCCTTACTATTTGTCCTTGAACATATAATTACTCCATCAAGCTTTTTCATTTTTAACATATGTAAAATTTCAAGCTCTTTTTCTTCGCTATAATTTGTCTGGCAAAGCATCATATTATAATTGTTCTTTGCGGTTTCCTTTGATATCCCCCCAATAATGGCACTGTAATATTGATCATTTACGTGCGGCAATAAAACGCCAATTACATTCGTTTTTCCTTTCACTAAATGAATAGCATTCACATTTTGCGTATAATTTAATTCTTCTATAATCGCTAAAATCTCTTTTCGTTTCTGTTCATTCACATACGGATGATTATTGAGTACACGTGAAACAGTTGAAACAGATACCCCAGCAAGTTCAGCAATCTTTCTTATATTCGTCATCTTATTCTCCCCTTCCCCTCAAAAATTCTCGCTTGACCTGGTAAGCTTTCCACATTATATCCTTTCTTAGCAAATACATTTTGAAAGGATATACAACTATGCTTCGATTCAAATTAGAATATATATTTTTTATTGGTGGTTTACTCATTCTCGCCATCGGCATTAATATGATGACGACAATTACTTCCTTTGGACTTAGCCCTTATGATTCCTTCTTTATTGCACTATATCAAAATTTTGGGATAAGTATTGGTTTTTGGATTTTCATGATTAACTTTGTTTTTACCCTGATCGTACTCTTTTGGGACAAAAAACAAATTACAATCGGCACAATTGTCACAATGATTCTTATTTCTCTTTTTGTTGATTGGGTTGGTTCTATTACGACTATTATGGACGCTATCCGCTCTCTTCCAAAATATATAACACTTATTTGCGGAAATCTATTCGTCGGAGCCGGAATTGGTCTTTACGTCTCTACTAATCTTTGCGCGGCACCTCAAGAGGCTTTCGTTTTAACTGTTGCTGAGAAAAAGAAATGGACATTTAGAAGAACAGAAATTTCATTAGCTTTTTTATTTTTAACATTAAGCTTCTTATTAGATGGGCCAATCTATTTTGGAACAATTATCTTATCCTTTACAACAGGTTGGATTATTCAAGCTTTTATTCAATTTGGTACGCAGATTTTAAATAGAAAAAACCCTATTAAGCAAGCCGCTTAATAGGGTTTTTCGTTTTATTAGAAGAGATACTACTTAGCATCTCCTTCAATTCGATAGTTTGCTTTCACACAATCTATTTCTTCATACGATTGCAATGTATGTAGAATGTACTCATAATCCGCAAGAGAAGCACGATGCGTTACAATTACGATTTCTGCTTTCCCTTTCTCTTCAAGTGGCATTTGAATAATCTTTTCAAAACTAACACCGCGCTCAGAGAACAATGATGTAATTTTTGCAAATACACCAATTTCGTCTTTCACATGAAGTCTTAAAAACTTTTTCACAATAATTTCATCTGACTCTTTTAGTACCTTTTTATACTGCGGGGATACCGCACTATTTCCGTTTACACCTAGCCTAATATTTTGCATTACAGCAACTAGGTCAGAAACAACAGCTGTCGCTGTCGGTAAGCTTCCTGCTCCCGGACCATAAAACATCGTTTCTCCTACCGCTTCACCATACACATAGACAGCATTATATTCATTTTGCACTGCCGCAAGAGGGTGTGCATTTGGAAGTAAAGTCGGCTCAACTGTAACCTCTAATTTCTCGCCATCTCGCTTTGCAAGACCAATTAATTTAATTGTATAACCTAAGCTCTTACTATATTCAATATCTTCTGCTGTAATAGAAGTAATTCCTTTTACCTTCACATCTCCAAGCTCTACATTTGTAGAGAAACCGAGAGTAGCCAAAATCGTCATTTTTCTTGCCGCATCTAAACCTTCTACGTCTGATGTTGGATCTGCTTCTGCAAATCCAAGCTGCTGAGCTTCTTTTAACACGTCGTTATATGCTCTCCCTTCGTCTGACATTTTCGTCAAAATAAAATTTGTCGTTCCATTTACAATTCCCATTACTTTCGTAATAAGATCTGAAGAAAGTCCTTCTACGATGCTTCGTAAAATTGGAATCCCTCCAGCTACACTTGCTTCGTAAAATAAATCAGCCTTGTTATCTTTTGCTACCGCTAAGAGTTCCGCTCCGTGTAACGCCATTAAATCTTTATTTGCAGTCACAACGTGCTTCCCGCCTTTTAAAGCTTGTAAAATATATGCTTTCGCATCATCAATGCCGCCCATTACTTCGATGACAACATCAATATTAGGATTATCTAAAATTTCATTCACATCTTGTGTTAATAGAGTAGAAGGTACCTCTACCTCTCTCTCTTTCTCAATATTTTGCACCAACACTTTCGTTACTTTCACTGGACAACCGACTTGATGTATAAGTCGTTCTTGATGATCTGTAATAATACGAACTACACCACTACCAACTGTCCCAAGACCTAATAAGCCCACTTGAATTTCTTTCATAATACTGTCCACCCCTCAAAAATTGTGTTTAGATGCCATTATATAGACAAAAAATCTGAAAAACAATGTATTTTGAACATTCGGAAAAATAAGGCTTAATCTTTACAAATAAAACGCTACCACGTGTTACACAATCATTATTTACAATATATAAGGGGTTTCTTGATACACGTAATAATTCAGCCAATTAGAGAATAATAAATTCCCATGACTCCTCCACCTAACAAGTGACTTCTCATCTGGATTATTATGTTTAAAATAATTTTTTGGCACATCAATATTTAACCCTTTTTGGCAGTCCCGTTCGTATTCTTCCTTTAACGTATCACAACTATATTCACTGTGTCCGAGTGCGAAAACTTGCCTTCCCTCTTGCCCAATAACAAGATGAACACCCGCTTCTTCAGAATTGGCTAATAACGTTAATTCTTTCACTTTTTCAATATCACTCTCTCGTACTTCTGTATGACGAGAATGCGGAGCAAAAAACACTTCATCAAACCCTTGTAACAATTTCACATGTTGCTCGCGAACCTCATGTTCAAATACACCAAACATTTTTTCCGCAAGAGGATACTTCGGCACACCATAGTGATAATACAAACCAGCTTGTGCCCCCCAGCAAATATGAAGCGTAGATGTTACATTTGTTTTTGAATACTCCATAATACGTCCAAGCTCTTCCCAATAATCTACTTCTTCAAAAGAAAGAGTTTCAACTGGTGCTCCTGTAATAATGAGTCCATCAAATTTTTCATTCTCAATATCACGGAATGTTTTATAGAAGCTCGTTAAATGGTCCTGTGCTACATTGCGAGACAGATGCGATTCCATATGAAGTAAATGAACATCTAATTGCAACGGTGTATTTCCAATTAAACGAAGTAATTGCGCCTCTGTTTCTTGCTTTGTAGGCATTAAATTTAATATAGCAATTTTCAAAGCACGTATATCTTGTGTTACTGCTCGCTCCTTCGTCATTACAAAAATATTTTCCTTCTGCAATACTTTGCGAGCTGGTAAATCTTTATCAATTATGATCGGCATGTTGTTTGCCTCCGACTAGCGCTGCTTCTAAATCTGCAATAATATCAGAAACATCTTCTATACCGACCGATAAACGGATTAAATCAGATATAACGCCAGCTAAACGCTGATTTTCTGCGCTTAATTGTCTGTGCGTCGTACTAGCGGGATGTATTACACAAGTTCTTGCATCAGCTACATGCGTTACAAGAGTTGCGAGTTTTACATTTGCGATAAATTCTTTTGCTGCTTCTAATCCACCCTTAATACCAAATGTTAAAACTCCACTAGCTCCTTTTTTCAAATACTTTTGTGCTAACGAGTAATTTTCATTACTATCTAACCCTGGATAATTCACCCATTCAATGCGATCATGATTAGCAAGCCACTTAGCAACTTCGAGAGCATTTTCACTATGACGCTCCATTCGTAAATGCAATGTTTCCAGGCCAATGTTGCTAATATATGCATTGAATGGGCTCATACAGTTTCCGTAGTCTCTTAATAACTGAACGCGTGTTTTCACAATATACGCTGCTGCTCCAAAATTTTGAACATAGCTTACACCGTGATAACTCGGATCAGGTTCGACAAGCTCAGGGTATTTTCCATTTGTCCAATCGAAATTCCCCCCGTCTATTACAATGCCACCTAGAGAGCTTGCATGGCCATCAATATATTTCGTTGTAGAATGGACAATGATATTTGCCCCATGTTCAAACGCCTGGCATAAATAAGGCGTCGCTAATGTATTATCAACGATAAAAGGTACTTCTAATTCTTTTGCTGCCGCTGAAAGTTCTTTGAAATTCAAAACGTTCATTGCTGGATTTCCTAACGATTCTGCATAAACAAGTTTTGTCTTATCATTAGCAAGTGCCGCAATTTCATCTGCTGTTAAATTAGGATTAAAGAACGTAACATCAATGCCAAGCTTGCGCAAACTCACTCCAAATAAATTAAACGTTCCTCCGTAAACAGTTGAAGAACAAAGTAAATGGTCTCCACTACTGCAAATATTTAAAACCGCAAGCATAATAGCTGCCTGCCCAGAAGCTGTTGCAACAGCCCCTACACCGCCTTCTAAATCTGATAACTTCTGCTCAAATGCAGCTAGAGTAGGATTTCCAATACGCGTATATATATATCCTTCTGCCTCTAAATTAAATAGTGCTGCTAAATCATCTGACGTATCGTATTTATACGTTGTACTTTGATAAAGTGGTAAAACACGCGGCTCACCATTTTTTGGCGTATAGCCACCTTGCACACAAATCGTTCCTTTCCCCCATGATTCTCCCATCTCTCATTCTCCTTTCTTTTAATGCAAAATAAAAAACTGCTCCTTTCCTGAAAACAAGAAAGGAGCAGTTTGAAGACACGCTCTAAGGCTCTTTCTTATCTCTCAGGATTATTACCTGCAGGATTTGGCACAATTCCGTTATACGGCTGTTGCCAAGGTTTCATCGGGCCTGTCCCTCCACCTTTTCTTGATAAGACTATGCAATTACCGTTGATTTTATAGCAATAATTTCCTAATGTCAAATGGTTTTTCTGAATGTTCTAAATTAAATATAAGTAATTTAATTTAAACAACAAAAGAAATATATTCCATATTCATTTGAAAAAGACCTTTTAAAAACTCCGATCACTATATAGAATTAAATAAGTGGTTTAACCGCGTTGGTTTCAAATTTTTATGAGACCCTAATATATTGAATAAGCCAACCCCTCAAAAAGATACTATATATATTCAATTCATTTCACACTAGCATATTTAATCCTTTCTACATTAAAACTTACATAACGGAGGTACAACATGACAAATAAAAAGGACATGCACTATATACTCGTCCTATATGGCATTCTTTTAGGCGCTATAGTAGGAGCTACAGTCTGGTTATTTTTAGTTACAATAAATATCGGAATTCACTTTATTTGGGGATACTTACCTACTATTTTCTCTTCTCCTCCTTATTACACCATTTGTGTAACAATCATCGGTGGTATCCTCGTTGGTTTAACACAAAAATACTTCGGTACATATCCACGTCTTATGCCGGAAGTGATGGCTGAATATAAAAAAACAGGTAGAATTGAATACAGTTTTGTACATAAAGCTACTTTAACTGCGCTTATCGTTTTAATATTTGGAGCTAGCTTAGGACCAGAAGCTGCACTTGTTGGAATTATCGGTGGACTTTGTACATGGGTAGGAGATCGCTTTAAATTTGCTTTAAAGGGAATGAATGAACTAACAGAGGTTGGAATTGGTGCTACTTTAAGTGTCATTTTTAATGCACCATTATTCGGTTACTTAGCTCCGAATGAAAATGAGGGTGAACAAATTAATGAATTTTCGAAAGGAAAAAAAGCAATTGTATATTTAGCTACCACTTTTGCCGGTTTTTCCGTTTACTTATTACTTAGTAAACTCGATAATCGTGGATCCTTTATTGTTGATTTCGGGGAAGGGTCTCTTGCTCTTAATGAATGGATCGCCTTTCTACCACTTGCTAGCATTGGTGCTATAGTTGGTTTCTTTTATTTCAAATTAGAATTCGCATTAGAGAAATTAATCCACCCCTTCAGGGAATACAAAGTATCACTTGGAATTATCGGCGGTATTTTACTCGGGGTTACTGGAACTTTCCTCCCGTATACGTTATTTTCAGGGGAACATCAATTAAAAGATTTAGTCGTTGAATGGAGCCATTTATCCTTCTGGGTACTACTTCTTTCAGGGGTTTTAAAATTATGTATTACTGCCGTTTGTTTAAATACGGGTTGGCGCGGCGGACATATTTTCCCCATTATATTTGCTGGATCAAGTATTGGATACGCTATAGCTTCTATTCTGCCTATAGATCCAATATCTTCCGTAGCCATCGTCACGACAGCTATTTCAAGCTATGCATTAAGAAAACCAATAGCTATAACATTACTATTACTCATGTTTTTCCCGCTCAATTTATTATTACCGATGCTCGGGGCTGCGGCAATTGGCAATGCATTTCCGCTTCCTAAACATAACGAAACTACAAATTAATAAAAATAGGCAGTGGGGATAAAAGTTCCACTGCCTATTTTTGTTACACATGCTGCTTTAATAGTGCGTATAATTCTTCAAAATTATGCACTTCATATGTTGGCATAATCTCGCTATCATTTGATTTCTTTTCTGGATTAAACCAACAAGTATCAATTCCTGCTACATATCCACCTTTAATATCGGCGCTTAACGAATCACCAATAATAAGCCCTTCTTCAGAAGCGAAGTTAGGAATACGTTCAAAAACATAATCAAAATACTCTCTCATCGGCTTTTGGAATCCCGTGTCTTCAGAAACAAAAATATCTTTAAACAATGAATGTAATCCTGCATTACGCAAACGTTTATCTTGCGTTTTAGAAATACCGTTTGTCACTATATATAAATCGTACTTACTTTGAATTTGATTTATAAATTCAAACGCACCTTGCATGAGTTGGTTTCCTTCTTCTAAGTAGCTGCGATAATTATTTTCGAATAATATTCCATCTACTTCTTCCCCGTACTCTTTAAACAAAATGGAAAATCGTGTATTTATAATTTCATTTCGCGCTATTTCACCTTTTTCAAAAGAATCCCAAAGGCTTTTATTTATTTTTTTATAACGATCCTCTATTTCATCGGTTAAAAGAAGCCCCTTCTCTTCAAAAAGCATCCGTAAAGCGATTTTCTCAGCCTTTTGAAAATCTAGTAACGTATCATCTACATCAAATAGCAATGTTTTATATTTTTTCATAAACCCCTCACACCCTCTTTTCTACAAAAACAAATTTACATAAATCGTATCATTCTTCCTTGTAAAAATAATAGGAGATATCTCATACTACAAACAGGGGTGAAAATATGAAAATCAGCAAAAATGAGAAAGAAATTTATCAACACATGCAAATTCACCAATTTCATACTCTTTTTTCCTTTAATGTCTTACCATATGTAGAGCTGCATTCTTTTCAAAAGAAAGAGATGATCTGTAATGARGGAATCGACCTCCCTTATCTCTATTACTTAATTTCTGGGAAAGCCAAAATATATATGAGTCACAAAAACGGAAAGGTTTCATTAATTAACTTTATTCAAGCACCTTCGTTCATTGGGGAATTAGGATTAATTGGTGTAGAATCCGTTACGAAAGCGGTTGAGGTAATTGAAGATTGTATTTGCTTAGCGCTTCCCCTTAAAGATTGTCAGCATCTTTTATTGCAAGATGCTACCTTTCTACAGAAACTATGCAGATTTATTGGAGAAAAAACAATTACCCGAACGGAAAATTACGCCAAAAACTATAGTTATCCGTTTGAAAATCGATTAGCTGCGTTTATTCTATTAACGGAACAAAATAATTGCTATACAGAAAAACATACTGAGGCCTCAGAATACTTAAACGTCAGCTATCGCCATCTTTTATATGTATTAAACCAGTTTTGCCAGCAAAACTACTTAAAAAAAGAAGGAAGAACCTATTACATACAAAATCGAATTCAATTAGAGAAACTGGCTGACGAACTTAAAATATAAAAAAAACAGCATTAACATGTAAATGTTAATGCTGTTTTTTCGAGTGACGATTATGTTTTTAATTAAAATTTACTTGCTACTTTAGCCGCTTCTTCAAGACCTGCTGTAATGATTTCTTCTGCTTTATCTGGGAATTGGTTATGTCCTTCGATAACTACTGTTTCCATGTTTGTTGCGCCGAAGAAGCCCATCATGCTTGCTACGTATTTAACAGCCATTTCTACTTCAGCTGCTGGACCTTCAGAATATACGCCGCCGCGTGCATTTAATAAAGCAATCTTCTTATCTCCAATAAGCCCAACTGGACCTTCTGGTGTATATTTAAACGTTTTACCAGCGCGGTTTAAGTAATCAATATACGTGTGTAATACGGCCGGAATCGTTAAGTTCCATAATGGGAAACCGAAAACTACTTTATCAGCTTCTAAGAATTGATTTAAATACTTATCAGCTACTGCTACCACTTTTGCTTCTTCTTCTGTTAAATCAAATCCTCTACTTGCTTTGAATGTACCATTAATCATATCTACGCCTACATATGGTAATTCTTCTTTATATAAATCAAGTTCTACTACTGTATCATTTGGATGTGCTTCTTTATAGTTTGCTAAAAATGCCTCGTATAATTTCACACTAACTGCTTGTTCCGCTGGGCGGTTGTTTGCTTTTACAAATAAAACTGTTGCCATGATTCTTTTCCTCCTACTACTCACTCTTATGTTGTTATATATTACTTACGAAAAAAGGGTACTCCCTTGTAATTGTTGTTGCTTACAAATATATTTTATCTTTATATCAAGACAATTTCGTCCTCACATAGACGTATTTTTCCATAAAAAAAGTCCACCTTCTAAAGGCGGACTAGGTCTTACGACTTTCGTCTTATACAATTCCATTTTTCACTGCATATAATGCTGCTTGTGTGCGATCGGATAGATGTAACTTACTCAAAATACTACTCATATGAGCTTTTACCGTTTTTTCTGTAATAACTAAAACAGAAGCAATTTCTTTATTGCTCATCCCTTTTGCTAACAGTTGTAACACTTCATTTTCCCTAGCTGTTAATACGTCTACATGAATGAAGTGTTCCTCTTCTTTCTCTTCCTCTGGTAATGTTTGGGAAAGAAGCGCGTTTGCTATATCTGGATGTAGTTGTATATTCCCTTTGTACGCACTGCGAATCGCTTCAACAAGTTGATCTGGTTCTACATCTTTTAGAATATACCCGCTTGCTCCCGCCTTTAATGCTGGTAAAACATGTGCCTGATCAGAAAAACTAGTTAATACAATTACTTTCACATTCGGATATTCTTTTTTGATACATGCCGTCGCCTCAACGCCATCCATTTCGGGCATGTATAAATCCATTAATACAACATCAGGATTTGTTTCTCCTACTTTCACTAATGCTTCTTTCCCATTATTTGCTTCTCCAACTAACTCTAAATCTTCCTGTGTACTCAGAAAGAATGCCAATCCTTTTAAAACAACTGTGTGATCATCAACTAACAATACTTTTATTTTCACAAACTTCCCTCATTTTCACATCATAATGGTACATTTACTTTTACACTTGTTCTTTTCTTATCACTTACAATTTTAATTGTTCCACCAACTAATTCTACTCTTTCACGCATCATAGTCATACCAAGCGATTTCTTCTCTTTTATATCCTTTTCTTCAAAGCCGTTTCCTTGATCGATTATTTCTAATGATACATTTTTCTCCGTCACCTTGAAATAAATCGTCGCTTCTCGTACATTCGCATGCTTACTTACGTTATTTAAAGATTCTTGTCCAATTCGCCATAGCGCTTCCTCTACTACGCGTGGCAAATCACGAACACCAGTAACCTGTTCCCGAATTTTCAATCCCAAACTTTCGCCATATTGCTTTAGAGCTGGTAATAACCCCTTCTCTAATCCTGCCGGACGAAGCTGCCAAATCAAGGTCCTCATTTCTTTCAAAGCACCTTGCGCTAGTTCACGCATCTCATACAAAGAACTATCTACCTTTTCATTTTGGCCTTTTAAAACAGCTTCAGCACCCTTTGTCATAAAAGTTAATGAAAATAATTTTTGTGAAACTGAGTCATGTAAATCTCTTGCTAACCGATTTCTTTCTTCCATCCGTACAAGTTCACGGCGTTGCACATTTAATCTTAAATTCTCTATTATTAACGAAATATGATTCGATAGAGCTTGCATTACATCTATTGTATTAACATCAAACTCTCCATTATTTGAACTAACACACAAGACACCAAACATATGACTTTGAATATGTATTGGCGTAGCGATAACGGCCCTATTTGGATGTACAATATGACCAATTTGACGTTTTAATAAAACAGGCTCATCTTTTTCTAATGCCTTCTTTGCTGCTTCTTTCACATCGTCCTGTAACTCTTCCTGACCATAAGACGCTCGCAAAGATAATTCTGTTTCTTCTCTAATAAAAAACGCCACTTGATTCCATTGAAATACTTCACCCACGTGATTTACCACTTTCTCAGGTAATACATTAAACTTATGAATCGTTTTTAACGCTTGAATAAAACGTTCCAATTTCACATAATAATGTGCTCTTCGTTTTTCATTTTCATATAATTTGGTTCGCTTTAAAGCCGTCCCGATTTGAAAAGCAACGGATTGGAGCAAAACCAATTCTTCTTCTGAAAAATGTGTTTTACCTGGGCTTGCAACATTTAATACCCCGATTTTTTCCCCTCCGGCCTTTAAAGGAACCGTAGCATGATGAAGAATTCCTTCCGTATCTCCCCAATTATATTCAATTGCATTATTAATTCTTTTACATTCAATAATATTAACCGCGCGCTCTAACTTCCCATCTACAAAACCACGTAAACACCAACACTCACCTTCACACATTGGGCGTTTATTTTCATATGTAAGTGCCTCTGGTAACTGATAATCAATTAACTTTGTATACCTCCCATTTTCATCCGCAAGAAAAATCCATCCTGTCGTTAAACCTGTTACACTTAGTAATTTTTCTAGGACCGCTTGCAATACATGGTAGGTATCATTTGATGTATTTAGCGTTTCTGCAATTTCTTTTAATATAACTAATTCATTTGTACGATTATCTCGAAACATATCAAGTCTCCTACATACAAGATTTTAAATCGCTTCTCAAGTAAATCATCTACTTTTCACTTTGTACTTATTCGTAACATTGATATAATAGTGAAAACATAGTTTTCATTATATCACTTGAGGGGGCTTTCATAATGACATTAAATAAGGCACTTACAATCGCTGGTTCTGACACAAGTGGCGGTGCTGGTATACAAGCAGATTTAAAAACATTCCAAGAACTTGGCGTATATGGAATGACATCTCTTACAACAATCGTAACAATGGACCCACATAACGGTTGGGCACATAACGTATTCCCAATTGCGGCTTCTACATTAAAACCACAATTAGAAACAACAATTGAAGGCGTTGGCGTAGACGCTTTAAAAACAGGTATGCTTGGATCAGTAGAAATTATCGAAATGGTTGCAGAAACAATTGAAAAGCATAATTTCGAAAATGTAGTAGTTGATCCTGTTATGGTATGTAAAGGAGCTGACGAAGCATTACATCCTGAAACGAATGATTGCTTACGTGATGTTCTTGTCCCAAAAGCATTGGTTGTAACGCCAAACCTATTTGAAGCATATCAATTAAGTGGTGTGAAAATTAATTCTCTTGAGGACATGAAAGAAGCTGCAAAAAAAATCCACGCTTTAGGTGCTAAATACGTACTGATTAAAGGTGGTAGCAAACTAGGCACAGAAACTGCTATTGATGTGTTATATGACGGCGAAACATTCGATCTTCTAGAATCAGAAAAGATCGATACGACAAATACACACGGTGCAGGTTGTACATATTCTGCTGCAATTACAGCAGAACTTGCAAAAGGAAAAACTGTGAAAGAAGCAGTAAAAACCGCGAAAGAATTCATCACAGCTGCAATTCGTCATTCATTTAAGATTAACGAATACGTAGGACCAACACATCACGGTGCATATCGCAAATTCGTTGCACCGAAAGAACTTGTCTAACATAAAGCTTTTTATTAATAAATTTAAAAATAAATTAAAACCCACAGACATTTATTGTTCTGTGGGTTTTAATCTATTTGCAGAAATGTTTTAAAGTACTCCCCGAATTCCTATGATGCTGAACTAACCTTGTTTCTACCATTTCTTTTTGAATAATATAACGCATCATCCGCTGATTGAATAAATTGATCAGGTGATTTTTTATACTCTGAAATTCCGACAGAAACTGTAATTTTAATTTTTTCCCTATTTTGCAGTTGGAATGAATGCTTTTCAACAGCTAGTCGAATTTGTTCCCCTATACGAGTTCCAAATGCTACTCTCTTTTTTGGTAACAACAGAGCAAACTCTTCGCCACCCTTTCGAAAGACTAAATTTGGGAATGGTGCATTCTCTAACAAAATACGCCCTAGTTGTTTTAACACTTCATCTCCAGCAGGATGACCGTACGTATCATTTACATACTTAAAGTGATCAATATCGATAAGTAATAAACAAAGTGAATCATTTTTCATATGCTTGCTACCAATATGACGATTCATCTCGAAATCAAACTGCCTTACATTTCCTAGATTCGTTAATGCATCTATCGTTGCATAATGCTTCATCGTTTGAAATAATTCATTGGATTGCAATACGTAACTTGCACTTACAAATGTGATGTATGCCGCTACAATACAACAAACTAAATATAAAACCACTACATATATATCCTTAAATAAAATATAAAGTGGTAGTATTAAAATAGACAAACTGTACACATTAAACCATATCCATTTTGTAAATATAGAAATCTTCATCCGCCAAATGAGGGTACTGCCAATCCCTATTGCCACGATAGTATAGCAAGCCAATTCAGAGGCTAAAGAATACTCAGTAAAAAATACCCGCGTTATTAAAATGATCATAACTGTTATACTACTAGCTATTGGGCCACCAATTATAACTGCCAAAATAACTGCTAAATAACGTAAATCCAACATAATATTTTCAATATGTACACCAAAATGCATCAATAATATACTTAATATTCCAGTTAAAATGCCGATCAAACATTTCTGCCAAAAAGAGAACCCTTCTTTTAACGGCTTATCTCTTAAAAGCTGAGCACCTACAAAGATAAAGGAAAGAATGATTGTCATATTTACAAATAGATCTCTGAACATAAAATAATCTCCCTACTTTTTCTTTTCCATGTATCCCTTTCTATATGTTATTGTATTACGAAATACCTATAATTCCCAAACTTTTTTATTTTATTGTTCCACGTGGAACAGCAAAAAGCAAAATAAAAAAGGAGACGAAATTTCGTCCCCTCCATTAACAACATCGCGATATCTTTCCGCCTTTTGCATTAAATCTAGCTTCTTGTGCCTCAGCAAAAAATTGCTTTTGACATAGAATTTTCTCTTCTGGATGATGTACTTTCATGTGATTTACATACGTTTCATAACTTGGAACTCCGACAAGTAAACTAATAAATTGCTTTCTCTTTCCCCATACGTTCCGTAAATTTTTAAGCATAGTTCCTCGACTCACTTTCATCTCTTGGAATATATGGTGCCTCTTTTAACGGCATTGGCTTATTTCTTAATACTTGAATCCAAATTCGAAGTGCAGAAATTAATACAGCAATTACAACTATCATAAAAATTCCACAAAGCGCTGCATCAATATAGTCATTCAAAATAATTTGTTTCATTTGTGCAACATTTTTAGCCGGAGCTAGTACCTTCCCATCATCTAATGCTCCCTGGAATACTTTCGCATGTGATAGAAATCCTATTTTGGGATTTTCATGAAATAGCTTTTGATAACCTGCTGTCATTGTTACAATAAGCAATCCGACAGTTGGAATAAGTGTTACCCAAACATATGCCTTTTTTCCCATTTTGAACAAAATTGTCGTTCCAAGTAATAATGCAATACCTGCTAACATTTGGTTTGCAATACCGAAAAGTGGCCATAATGTATTAATTCCACCAAGCGGATCTATTACCCCTTGGTATAAGAAATACCCCCATCCTAGTACACATAGTGTTGTAGCTATCACATTTGCTAATGTTGAATCTGTTTTCGCAAACGGCTTATATACATGACCTAAAATGTCTTGAATCATAAATCTCCCTACGCGTGTTCCCGCATCAATCGTTGTTAAAATAAATAGTGCTTCAAAAAGAATAGCAAAATGGTACCAAAATGCCATCATCGCCGTTCCGCCCATTACTTGCGAAAATATATACGCCATACCAATTGCTAATGTTGGTGCACCACCTGTACGTGATAAAATGGTCTGTTCTCCGACATTAACAGCAAGATCTTTTAATTCATTCGGTGTAATAGCAAATCCCCATGAAGAAATAACTTGAGCTGCCTGCGATACATCCGTACCGATAAGTGCTGCAGGACTATTAATTGCAAAATAAGTTCCTGGTGTTAATACACAAGCAGCAATCATTGCCATCGCTGCTACAAACGATTCCATTAACATTGCTCCATAACCGATTGGCTTTGCGTGGCCTTCTTGCTCAATCATTTTCGGCGTCGTGCCTGATGAAACGAGAGCGTGGAATCCTGACACAGCACCACAAGCTATTGTAATAAATAAGAACGGGAATAAGTTACCGGAGAAAACAGGACCTGTCCCATCGATAAATTGCGAAACTGCTGGCATTTTTAAATCTGGTGCTACAACTAAAATACCGATTGCTAACCCAAGTATCGTCCCTATTTTTAAAAATGTACTTAAATAATCACGTGGCGCAAGAAGCATCCAAACCGGTAATGCCGATGCAATAAATCCATATACGATAAGCATAATAGCAATTGTCTCACCACTAAAAGTAAACATACTTGCAAGTGTCGGATTTTCCGCCACATATTGTCCTCCAATAAGGGATAAGATTAGTAGAACAATACCGATTACTGATCCTTCTCCTACTCGCCCTGGCCTAATGTAACGCATGTAAACTCCCATTAAAATAGCAATTGGAATCGTTGCTGCGATTGTAAACATTCCCCATGGGCTTCCAACAAGCGCCTTCACAACTACTAAAGCTAATACCGCTAATAAAATGATCATAATACCTAAAATACCAATCATTGCAATTAATCCTGTAACAGGACCAATCTCATCTTTAATCATTTCTCCTAATGATTTACCATTACGTCTCATTGAAGCAAATAAAATTACAAAATCCTGTACAGCTCCAGCAATAACCACCCCAACAATAATCCAAATTGTCCCAGGTAAATACCCCATCTGCGCCGCCAAAATCGGTCCTACTAAAGGACCTGCCCCTGCAATCGCTGCAAAGTGATGTCCGAATAAAACCCATTTATTTGTCGGAACATAATCCTTGCCATCGTTTAACGTATGAGCAGGTGTTTGTCTATTATTATCTAGACCAAAAACTTTCCTCGCTATAAATCTACTATAAAATCGATACGCAATCGCATACACTGATACAGCAGCAACTAATAGCCATACAGCATTAATTGTCTCACCTTGCGATAACGCTATTACACCAAAAGCAGATGCTCCTAGCGCTGCAATAACTCCCCAAAGTAAAATTGACTTCAATGTTTTCACATACAATCCCCCCATTACTACTTCTTAGTGGAGATTGTACTAAATTTTCTGAATATTTTACTTAAATCCTCCTTATCATGAAGGATTTCTAGATTATCATGTTAAAATTCTCTCATTACTTGTCACAGTTCAATTTTATTTCGAAGTCGTTTTACATAATTGCGACTTACTGGAATCGGTTGCTCATCGTACCTGTCTAAATACAAATTATACGTGCCATTATAATAAGGTTTAAGTTCTTGTACATATGACATATTAATTAAATAGCTTTTATGTACACGTAAAAAATCATATGCATTTAGTTTATTTTCTAATTCCTGGAGTGTGTATGTTGAAATATACTGATTATTCGTTGTATAAATTGAAACGGTTTTGTTTTCCTTATTTTTACTTACATATACAATATCTTCCGGGAAAATATATCTAATCCCCTCATGGCCTTCTATCGGCAGTTTACGCAAATGACTCTTTGCTTTCTCACTTTGTTCTTTTCCCATTTTATATAAAATGAATTGTAAATCTTCTTCACGAAATGGCCGTAATAAATAATAAAACGCTTGGAAACGAAAAGCTGTAATTGCCTCTTCTATATCCTCACCAATAAAAATAAATTTCGTATAACAATTCACTTCTCGTAATAAACTCGAATATTCAAAACCAGTACCATCCATTAATTGCGAATTTAAAAAAACAAAATCAGGTGTATGTTTTTTCATTATTAGCAAAGATTCTGTTCCAGTTTCCGCTTCAAAACATTCTACATTTCGAATATTTTCAGTAAAGTTCTCAACTAATTTTCTTCGCTCTTCTGTTTCTTCCATGATAAGTAAGATTTTCATTTATCCAGCCACCTAATTCCTTTGTCCGTATGTCTTGTTGTATACATTCGCTTTAGTAAGAAACAATCCCTTTTTCTTACTATACCATTATTTATCTAAAAAAACAGAAAAAAGGAAACCACTTTGGTTCCCCTTTTCTTTTATCCCGATTGGTGCGGACTAACAATCAATGGTTGATGGATAAAACACCCACTGATTAAAGTTTCACTTTATACTAATTCCCTCTGTTTCGTTTCTTGACCAAGTATAACTACAGCAAGTGCCCCAATTAAAATTGATCCACAGAAAATCGTAAATATTAGCGATAGTGACGCTTGTGAAGCAACTAAATACCCTACTAATAGTGGTCCAAGAATACCACCAATACGTCCAAATGCCGCTGCCATTCCTGCACCTGTACCACGAATAGTTGTTGGATACTGTTCCGGTGTATAAGCGTATAATGCACCCCAAGCACCTAAATTAAAGAAGGATAGTAACATACCCGCCACTATTAATGCTGTTAATGAATCCGCAATTCCGAACACATAAGCACTACATGCTGTACCAATTAAATACGTAACCAATACAAATTTGCGACCAAGACGTTCAATAAACCATGCAGCTGTGAAATATCCTGGAAGTTGAGCTAAAGTCATAATGAGTACGTACTGAAAACTTTTTATTAAACTAAAGCCTTTCAGTACCATTACACTAGGTAACCAAAGGAACATTCCATAATAGGAAAAGACAACACAAAACCATAGAATCCATAACATAATTGTTGCTTTACGATATTCTCCAGACCAAACCGATTTTATATTTTCAATAACAGATGGCCTTTTTTCAACCTTTTGGAACCTTGGAGAATCGGGTAAATTCCATCTTAAATATAAAGCATATAACGCTGGAACTGCACTTAATACCATAGCAACTTCCCAACCGTATTTAGGAATAACAAAATATGAGATAAGAGCTGCGATTAACCAACCACCAGCCCAAAAGCTTTCTAATAGTACAACTATTTTCCCACGTTCGTGCGCTTCAACACTCTCCGATACAAGGGTAGATGCAACTGGAAGTTCCCCGCCAAGTCCCATACCAATTAAAAAGCGTAAAACGAGGAACATCGCGAGTGTCGTCGTTAAAGCCGTTAAGCCACTACCAATAGAAAATAGTAATAATGTAATAATAAAGACCGATTTCCGTCCTATTTTATCTGATAGTATCCCAAAAACGAGCGCCCCTACAGCCATACCAATTGAGTTAATACTACCTATCCAACCCATCTCTTGAGTACTTAATCCCCACTCTTTTTGCAACGCCACTATTACAAATGAAAGCATTCCAACATCCATTGCGTCAAATAGCCAGCCAAGTCCAGCTATACCAAGTAGCTTTCGCTTCGAAATTTCTTTTACCTTGCTCACAAGAAGTCCTCCTTACACAGGTGTCTTTACACATCATTTTACATGTGTGTATTGCATAAGTAAAATACTTTCGTATAAAAAATTCTCCTTCATCATTCCCAAAAAGTAAAATATTTATCAAAAATAAACAAATAAAAAAAGTAGCGATGTTCCGCTACTTTTTTGAACGCATTACTTCTTTTAAAAACTCGGCTAGTACTAACTGACGACGCCAGCGTGTTGGATTACTACATAATCTGTAAAACCACTCTAAATGAATAGCTTGTATCCATTTTGGTGCACGCTTTACCTCTCCAGCCCACACATCTAAACTACCGCCTACTCCAACAGCCATTTTCGTTTCTAAACGATGCTTATTGTTTTGGATAAAGTTTTCTTGCCTTGGGAAGCCAAGTGCAACAAGTAATAGGTCTGGTTTTGCCTCTTGAATACGTGAAACAATATTCTCTTCTTCTTCTTGTTTAAAATATCCATCTTGTGTACCCACGATAGATGCAGCCGAATATGTCTTCGTTAAATGATTAGCCGCGGCTTGTACAACATGTGGTTTTGCACCTAATAAGAAAACAGATACTGATTTATTCTCTTCTGATAACTTTGCAAATAAATTGCTCATTAAATCAAATCCCGCTACCCGCTCTTTTAAAGGTGTACCAAGCATACCACTTGCTTTTACAACCCCAATACCATCAGGTGTAATTAAATCTGTATTTAATAATATTTTATGGAATTTTTCATCCTTTTTTGCGCACATAACAATTTCAGGATTTGCTGTTACCACCTGAAAAGTATGAGCTTGCTCTAATTCTAGTTGCTTCTTTAAATGTTGGATCGTTTCATCCATTGTCATTGTAGAGAAAGGAACACCTAGAATATCAACCGTTTGTACTTCCATATTTAACTATCCTCTCTATTTCAGTAAAAGTTTTTTATATGCATTATAAGTATCTTCATACAAATTCTTTAGCGAGAAATGAGTAGATGCGTGATTATATAAACGATTTCCCATCGCTTCTAATTCACCATTCAACCATTTTTCATAAGCATTTTCTAATGCGCTTGCTAATGAATCCGCATCACCAATCGGTACAATCCATCCATACGTATCATCAACTATTAACTCTCTCATATCACCCACGTTTGTTGCAATAGATGTTAAGCGTTGATTTGCAGCTTCTAATAAAACAAGAGGGAAACTTTCACTATAAGAGCTTAACAAATTAATGTGTGCAGATGCATATAACTCTTTTGAATCTGTACGAAAACCTAGAAAAATCACCTTATCCTCTAAGCCTTTTTGTTTCACCATTGCCTTTAACTCTGCTTCTATAGGTCCATCACCCAGTAAAAGTACTTTTATATTTGAAATTTTAATTTTTTGTAGTGCTTCAAATAAAATGTTATGACCTTTAACAGGATGCAGACGAGCTACTTGAATGGCTGTAAATACTCCTTCATCAATGCCAAATTCACTCTTATCATAAGGTTTTACCGGAATATTATCATACTCAATTCCATTATAAACTGTACAAATTTTCTCTTCTGGCACACCAAGTTTTATAATATTTTCCTTAAAGTTTTCTGTAATTGCAAAAAACAAATCTACCTTCTTGAAAGAACGTAAATTCAACTTCGTAAATGCCCATCCTTTTAATCCCCTCTTCATAAAATCCAAAGTTGGATTACTGTGGACAGTCATTATCCATTTCGCTTTTATACCTTTTTTCAAGAGGGAGAGATAGAAATTCGCTCGTGCGCCGTGTGTATGCACAATGTCAAATTGATTCTCATTAATAAATGATTTTATTTTTGAAAGAATTGATAGGTCGTACCGAGATGATTGAGTAAAAACATGTACCTGAATACCAAGGTCCCTCGCTTCTCTAGCAATTGCCCCTTCTTCAAATACCATTAATTCCACTTCTTTTTTCGGGAACTGCGATAAAAGTGAAATAATATGTGTTTTTCCCCCACCTTCTTCTGCACCAGCATTAATATGCAACACTTTCATTTCTTACATCCCCCATTTTCCTTTTTAATTTACTATAACAAAAATAAAAGCTAACATATGCTAGCTTTTATTTTTCTATCATTCAATTTCCAAGTCAACTATTAAGTATGCCATGATTAACACTAAGTAGAAACTCACTCCAGGTGCCATTAAAATATGACCAGCCATAAATGAAATACCTAATCCGAGAAGTATTGCCATAGTCACCATTGCATATTTCACTGTGAATATTTGTTTAAATTTAGTAAATACACATACAATAAATTTAATACCAAAGTATAGGAACGGAATGATAAGTAAAACAAATCCTATGATTCCGAAAGAATAAAACCAATCGTGGAAATCGCGCTCAATTAATTTCGGCTCTTCTTTATAGTTACCAGCATAACCCATTCCTAATAATTTTTGAGACATTGGGGCTTCCTTATAGAAATCTTTATACATTTGTTCAAATAATTGACGCCCACTGAAAATAATAGCTTGTGTTTCTTCTTTCTTTTCCGCTACCTTTTCTTTCTCTTTTTCTTTCTCTGTAACAGGAGGTTTATGCTCTTTAACTTTCTCCGATTCTTTCTTCTTCTCTTCCTTTTTTGCACTCTGTTTTTCTTCAATTATTTGGACATGAATTCCCATGTTTTTTAAAAATGGTGAAAAAGGTGTATAAGCCATTACTCCTACCAAAACAGTTATTGCAATACAACCATTTAGTAAATATACCTTTTTCTTTCCTTTTTCACTTTGTCTAAATGCCTGGATAAAGCACATAACAAACGCGACAGCCATTGTTGCATAAATTGCCCCTATGCCCACCTTTGTACCAACTGCAAACAATGAAAAAATAATTAAAATTGAAGGAATCCAATAATAAAATTTACCAATACTTTTTGTTTTTTCAATTGAATATAAAATAACAATTGGACACATGATTGCTAAAGTAGAGCCTAGTTCATTCCCTGCATAAAACCAACCACGCGATCCCAGCTTTAACCATTCATAGTTATTATAATCTGTTCCTGTCGCAATCGACACTACCATTACTATTCCTATTATCAATGATGCATACGTAACATAGTCACGCATTTTTGAATGTCTTTTTTCTTTTAAAGATTTAAAAACAAACACATAACAAGTAAGCATAACAAACGGGTATAACGCTTTTGCTATAAATTTAATTTCCTCTGTTAGCGCCATCGGATCCTTTGTAAATTTATTATTGATCAATCCGATAGTGAAAACTATTCCAACTAAGATTATATATGCTATATATTTTATACTTCCTTTTTTCTTTGTTTGAATTAAAATATATATTCCACCTAGAAACATAACAAATAAACGTGCAATAACTCCAATGGTCGTATCAATTTTTAAAACCATTATACAAAATGCTGTGAGCAAATCTAAAATTGGTTGCAACAAAATAAAGATTAGTAGAAAATTTTCAAATTTATTACTTTTACTATTTTGACTTAACATCTAGAACCTCCATAACTATTACCTAATTTCAATCTATATGGTTAATATTTTTTACTCATCTCAAATATTTATTATAACATATATTTTAAAATTAAACGCCTCACATTTCTACCCAACTTTACCTTATAGAAAAAAGCAGATTTGTATTTCCAAACGCTTTCTTTCCTTATTTTTTCTTTTTTTCTACATGTAACGAAAATGCATTGTTATTTACATAACTTTAGTGTATATTTTTTCTCTGGAACATCTTTAAGAGAAAGGGATTAAGGCCATGTTATTAATCGATATATTTACGTTTCTTGGCATTATCGCCGCTGCCATTTCTGGTACATTAGTTGGTTTAAAAAAAGATCTAGATTTATTTGGTATCCTTTGTTTAGCTGTAGCTACTGCGCTCGGCGGCGGTATTATTCGTGATATTATGATCGGTAACCTGCCTCCTGTCGCATTTGTAAAACCCATTTACTTTTTCGTAAGCGTATTATCCGCATTATTTACTTGTATGTTTTTTGAGCGTATCAATAAACTTCAAGTCGTTATTATGCTTTCTGATGCTGTTGGCTTAGGTGTTTTTACAGCTATCGGTGCAAATGCGGCAATGTCACATCATGTTGACGCCTCATTTTTAGTTGTTTCAATGGGAGTCATTACAGGTATTGGAGGCGGTATTTTGCGTGACATTTGCGCTCAAGATATCCCTTATGTATTCCGAAAAGAGATTTACGCAATCGCTTCTATCTTAGGAGCAATTAGCTTCCTAATTACACATGCACTGGGGGCGCACGTATTAGCTTTCTATGTTTGTTTATTAATAACATTCGTTATTCGTGTCGTCACTGTCATATATAATGTACATTTCCCTGTTTTCTTTAAAACACACGCTAAAATTAATAAAAGTCATTAAGAGGATTCTACATGGAATTCTCTTAATTTATATACTATTCTATACACTAATATKGAATAATTGCATATAAAAATATATAATTATATAAGAACTCGAAATTGAAAACGCTTTACATACAGGAGGAAGAACAATGCTTGGGGTTTTTAAAAAACATAAGAATAAAACAAACGCCAGTATAATTGAATTAAGCAAGGACCAACAAATAATATTCAATGTACCTGCCAATTCTGAACTAAAAATCCAAATGGAAATGCTACATATTTCAAAAGAAGATTTACAAATTGTAAAGGTACTACAACCCTTTATTTATGAGGAAATAGATTGGATTACAGAAAAATTTTATGCCAACATTACAAAACAACCTAATTTAATTACTGTTATTGAACGTTACAGCTCTATTCCAAAACTAAAACAAACTTTGAAAACACATATTAAAGAATTATTCAGTGGAAATATGCATGAAGATTTTATTGAACAACGCATTAGAATTGCCAAAAGACATGTACAAATTGGTTTACATAGAAAATGGTATACGGCTGCTTACCAAGAATTATTCCGCTCTATCATGAAGATTTTGCAGACAAAATTTACAGCAATCGATGATTTTTCTTATTCTATCAATGTAATAAATAAATTATTTACTCTTGAACAAGAACTTGTTCTTGCTGCTTACGAATCTGAGTACGAAAGAATTCAAAAAGAGCATGAAAAAGAAAAAGCACTAACAGCTATGACAATTACGCATATTGCAACAGAACTAGCTGCCGTGTCTGAAAAAACGAGCTCTTCTATTCAAAAACTAACAGCTAAATCCGAAACTATTGTAGAAATTGCCAAAACAGGCACATCATTAGCTACAACATCGGAAGAAAAAGCAAATAAAGGTAAAGAACAATTAAATCAACAAAATAAACGAATGGGATACATTCAAACGAATATGGAAACTATCATTACAGATACACATGAACTTCTTGATATTTCTAACAAAATTAATGAAATTATAGATATTGTAAAATCAATTGCGGAGCAAACAAATTTACTTGCACTAAATGCCGCTATCGAGTCTGCACGTGCTGGAGAGTTTGGTAAAGGTTTTTCTGTTGTAGCTGGAGAAATCCGAAAGTTATCAGAGCAAACGAAGGAATCTATATCCAACGTTACAAAGCTCGTCGAAAAAACAAATGCACAGATTATTCGTGTCTCTTCTTCTGTAAAGCAAATTAGCTCTCTCGTATCTGAAGGAACGGATAGTATGTATGCGACAGATCAATACTTCCAAGAAATCGTAAAAGATATGTCTAACTCAAAAGAACAAAATAAAAAAATTGAAAATGAGTTAGAATCTATTTCACAAGTAATGAAAGGGATTCAAGACGATTCCTCAAAAATGGCCCTAACGGCTGATAATTTACAACTAGAACTAAACCGATAAGGTGAAACTTGAGTGAGCGGCGATCCTTCATCTCCACTCACTACTCATTTTCATCATCCATCGATAAAAAGAGCCGTTCCCAACAGATAGTTTGGAACGGCTCTTTTTAATAAGTAAGTTTTTCTTGTCGTATTTTATAGTTAAGTCAATATAATTTCATGTAATAAGGACACTTTGAATTGCAGGACAGGCTCTTATTTTCGGAAAAATATTTTTTGACAATAAACATAACTCATATAAACACCAAAGCTTTGTAAAATGAACACAGCTGGCATGATAATATTGTAATATGCCATATCTACTTGGAAGAGTCTTAGTAATACATATCCACTAACTAACAAAACAAACAACATATATCCTTCGTTTTGTTGTTTCTTAATAAGGAAATGTAATAAAGCTATAGCCATAAATAGCATTACCGTTATATATATAAGTTTTTCACATTTAAATAAAATAGAGTTTATTCCCTCATCTGAAAACTGATTCATTACTGGTTTTAAAAGTTTAAACCTTTCGCTCTCAATCTCTTTTAAATTTTGATCAATGTGCTCTATTACACTTTGATTTTTCGATATTTTTTCCCCATTTGTACCTTTTCCAATTAAAACAGATTGAACATACGCCTCATTCGAAATCTTATATTGTGACATTCCCATTGTATTAATTCCGTAACTCACAATAAAGTGAACGCTATAAAATAAAATGAGTATCCCTATCATCTTCAATAGTACTTTTTGCCTCGTTACTGATTGAAATAATTCAATTAACAACACATATATAGCAATAAAAATAGGAAGAAATAACCCTATTGGGAAAATCATATTGCTACAAGCAAATAAAATCGCTGAAAACACCCACATATAAGGATGATCTAACCCTTTATATAAAAGTATGTAACAAGCAAAATAAAATAAAAATATTGCAAGCGACTCCTGTGTTAATAAGGAGCTCATGAATATATTTGGAATATATACAGCGTAAAATACAGAGGCAATACGACCACATTCTTCCCCAAAAACCATCGCTGCAATACGATAAATGAAAAATACAGTCCCTGTACAAAATAAAATATTAAATAACTGTAAAACAAATACCGTATCACCAAATATACGAATAACAATCGATTCATAAATAATAAAAGGTAACTGAGTTACATTCTCTATAGTATTACCAATTGCAATTTGCTTTGCAGACTCATACATCACTTTCATATCACCAATTATCGGAGCATCTACAAATAGAACCACGCTAAGTCTCACCAGTATAGATATACTTAGAAGAAAAAGAAGAAATTGTTTACCTGTAAAACGATATTGTAAAATTGATGCCACTAATAAAGTAAGGATGATAAAAATCACCAATACGATTGTTATAGTTGTTGTACTTCCTCCAAAAAATTGCTTACTTGTTTCAAATGCTGACCAACAACTATAAACAAAAAATGTGAGCATCGCACCAATTATTATTTTACTGAAGAAAGACGAAAAATTTGTTTGTATGTGATTCATATGTCCATTGCACCTCTATTTCCTTTCATAACAAAACGATTCTATCATGAATGGGTACACAGCTGATAGGGAATTTCTATGACAAATACAGAGTCATAACTTTTTCACTTGCAATGTAAGCGAATCCTCTTTTACACTACATTTTAGATATAATAAATTTTCTTTCAGTTACATGAATACAAATACAGAAGTTTTAATAGAGTAGAACTTTAATTCATAGTGGGGGTGTTTATCCCCCACTAATGATTAGCTTTTACAAGCTGTCTTCTATGTTTGACAGCCGAATTTTGAAGTGGTTATCTTACCACCCGCACATAGCGAGGTAAAACCCTCTTCTAGAACTCTTTACTTCATTAAATATCTATTGATTTTTAATAATTTTGTACTCCATTTACAATACATGTCATTCTGATTGAAAACAGAAAATAGGGGCTGAATATATGGAAAAGAAATTCATGCGCGAATCAAAAGCAATTAAAACAACACGTGTTTTTCCTAATGATTTAAATAATCATCAAACACTTTTCGGAGGAAAATTATTAGCAGAAATTGATAGTATCGCTTCGATTGCAGCTGCAAGACATAGCCGTAAACATTGCGTAACAGCATCTATCGATTCCGTTGATTTTTTAACTCCAATTCACCAAGCAGATTCTGTTTGTTATGAGGCTTTCGTATGTTATACGGGAAAATCTTCAATGGAAGTTTTCGTAAAAGTAATTGCAGAAAATTTATTAGAGGGCGAGCGTAGAATGGCCGCAACATGTTTCATTACATTTGTCGCATTGAAAGACGGAAAGCCTTCTTCTGTACCGCAAGTACTTCCCGAAACAGAGGAAGAACATTGGCTATACACAACCGGACCAGAGCGTGCAGAAAATAGAAAAAATGGGCGTTTGAAAAGCAAAGAAATGGCTGAAGTATTAACATTAAGTAAACCTTGGAGTATTTAACGATTAATTAACCTTCCTTATTTAAATCAAAAAGGAAGGTTTTTTATATAAAATACATAGAGTTGATTTACAAAGTTTATATGCGGTAAACTTATACAGATGTTCTTTTGACACTCCCACCCCTAAAGGGGCAAGCTGATTAATGTCAGTAGGATTCTTATTACTAAAGTCCGATATGGGCTTTCCTATATCGGACTTTAGTAATAAGAATCCTTTCAAAAGGTCTATATAGTGTAAAATACAAAAAATTTGAGGAGATAATAATTATATGATGGAACAAACTCAACTCGTTTCCGTTATTGTCCCGCTATACAATGCGGAAAAATATATTGAAGAGACGATGGAATCAATACTGAATCAGACATATAAAAATCTTGAAATTGTAGTTGTAGATGATGGAAGTAAAGATCAATCATCTTCTATCGTAAAAAATCTTGAGAAAAAATACCCTGAACAAATAAAATATATTCTCCAAGAAAATCAAGGTGTTTCCGTTGCTCGTAATACAGGAATTGAAAATGCTAGCGGAGAATATGTTTCTTTTCTTGATAGTGATGATGTATGGCATCCAACAAAAATAGAAAAGCAAATCGAAAGTATGCACAAAAACAATATGAACGCTTGTTATTGTGGCTATATGAACTTTTACGACGAAACTGGTGAAAAGGTCGAAAATACGACAAACTTTATTAAAGGAAATATGACAAAAGCTTTCTTAACACATCAAGTTTTCGCCCAAACAAGTACTTGGATTTTTAAAAGATCAATTGTGATGGATCATAACATTCGTTTCACACCAGGATGTAGCTGGGGAGAAGATTTAGAGTTTCTATTTAAATTAATGAGTGTAACAAATGTATGTTATGTGGATGAATATTTAACATATTATCGAATCCTATCAGGAGGAAACCTTTCTTCAAATTATAAAGATTATGAATTAAAAACAACAAAAGAATTAGAAGTATTTAATCGAATGAAAGATTGGATTCATAATAAATCAAAAGACTTAATCACAAATGACTCTACAGAACTTATTGAAATCCTTGAAACTTATCTATTCCCATATACAGTCATTAACAATGCCTGTATACACATTAAAGAACACTCTAAATTAGATAAATCAAAAGTTCAATTAATTAAAAGCGATATAAAGAAATATTGTCGCAAAATCTATTCAAAAAATGGAAAACGAAGCAAAAAATTATACGCGATGCTTTGGTTTGTACGTATCAAATTTCTATTTTCTTAAATAAAAAATACGCTTTTAAACATTTTTTCCGTAAACAAATTAAACTTATAAATAGGACAAAGTGTGTCCTAAAGAATAGAAAGGTCTCTTTCCATGAAAACAAACAAAATCCTTAAAAACGCCTCCTACCTCTTTGTAGGAAATATTACTGTTCGATTTGTACTTGCTATTGCGACGATTCTCTTTGCAAGATACGTTTCACCAGATGAATACGGGATGTTTACAACTGCATTAGCAGTTTCCGCTGTTATTTGTTATTTTACAGATGCAGGTTTGACACATACATTTATGCGTGAAGGAACACGAAGTGATGCCGACATTAGCGTACTAATCAGTAGTTATTTACGCATTCGTTTTGTACTGGCTGTCATCATTTCCGTACTCTTTGCGATTTTTGCTCAGTTCTTCTATACTGATGCCTACTTACGTGCCATGGTATATTGGGTTGTGCTCCCAACTATGTTTGGGGCAACTCTACAAGGCGTTGGGATGGCTTATTTCCAAGTAACAGAACGTATGCAATTTACAGCGATTATTTCTGTACTACAAGGTGTAACAGCCGCAGCTGCTCTTCTATTTGGAATGTCATTTAAATGGTCACTTATGATGGTCGCTGCCATGTACGGAATATCCAGTCTTGTAACAGGAGTCATCGCTTTCATAATGGTCCTCCGCCATACAACCGTTCATAAAGGCTGGGACAAAGGGATTTTAGATCAACTGCTTATTTTCACAATCAATGGGATCATCATTATGCTTTTACCACAATTAGGACCCATTATATTAGAAAAAGTTTCGACATATGAGCAAGTTGGATTCTTTGGCGCTGCATCGAAAATACCTGCAGTACTTTATCAAATACCTGGTGTAATTGCAGCAGCCTTTTATCCAAAGCTATTTGCTTTTGGAAATGAAAAAAATATTGATGAACATAGAAAACTATCTCAGTTCGAATTAAAACTGATGTCTTTCTTAGGAATGGGCATCGCAATTCCATTTATCGCCGATCCAAGCTTTTGGATTGTTACTTTATTAGGTGAAAAATATGCACCATCTGGTGATGCTCTTGCAATTTTAGCCTTTATGGTCATTTTACAATCTATCAACTATCCACTTGCCGATAATTTAACGACAATTGGCCAACAGTGGAAACGTGCAACAACGATGGGAATTGGATTGGCTGTCGCTATCATAAGTTACATCATCTTAGGTAGCAAATTTGGAATGATGGGGGCTTCTGTAGCAGCTATCATTACTGAAGTTACTTTATTAATTGGATTTACTTTATTTGTCCATAAAGGTTTCGAGCTATTATTTAAAGGAATTATATTTAATAGTCTCGCATTTATAATTAGTTGCGCTCTATACCACACAATATTAATTAACTTGCCACCGCTAGTGGCTTTAACGCTTACTGGTATATTGTACGGCATTATCGGCCTTGCCATTGATCCACAAATACGCGGGTTACTTTTAGAGTTCATAAATAAAAAGTTTGCTAAGAAAACAGCATAAAAAGAGCTGCCCGAAAAGCCGAACTTTGGACTGGGGTTATGTTCTTATTGAGTAAAAAGACTAACCTGCCTATTAACAAGAAAAACCGTCCCAAAAGGTATTTTGGGACGGTTTTTTTATTCACTATTATTATTCATATATAAAATTGTTTCTTTTAATCCTTCATAATATGGAGTTTTAGGTAGAATACCTATATGCTCCTCATATTTTTCCCCACTTAACATAACTGGTTTTTCTGTCAAATATAACATTTCAACATATTCTTTCATCTGCTTATCAAATAAACCAATGAACTTGATCATACCCCCTTTTACAGTCATTACTCGTTTTGTATATCCCGTTAGTTCACGTATATGTTGAATCATTTCTTCTCCTGTAATAACACCACAACCTGGTATATTCCAATGTTGCCCATAAGCCTCATCACGTAACGCTAATTCTACCATGGCTTTCGCACCATCTGGCGTAAAAATATACTCACGCGCAATCCGCTTATCTCCAACAAAGCTAGATATTTTATTCGCAAGTACGCCATTTAAAGTATGCTGAACGAGTGTACTTTCTGCTTTCGGGCCGTAAAAATCCGGAAAATGAGCAATAAACATTTGGACACCACTCCGCACTGCCATCATTTCAAGTTGTAATCGAATTTTCCCCTTCTTCGTATGAGGTTTCTTTTCAGCATCTTCTTTAACGAGCCCTTGATTTTGCATACCATATGCATAAATATTATCAACGATCCCTAACTTAATATTATTCTCTTTTGTTACTTCCAATATGTTTCTTAATAGTTTAGGTTGCTTCTCTTCCCAATCCGAATAGGGGATATTTATAGCATGGAATATAGCATCTACGTCTTTCGCAGTATCCATTATATCCGCTTTTACAAATACATCTCCTGCTACTATTTGTATCCGTTCTTCTCCTTGAAATAAATTCTCCAGCTTCCTCTTATTTCTTGCAAAAGCAATCACATCAATTCCTCTATTACATAACTCCTTTGTAATCGCATATCCCATTGCTCCAGACGCTCCCAGTACTAACGCTTTTCTCATCCTAATTCCCCTCCAATTAATTAACCGCTGTTCAATTAATAGTAAAAAGAAAATCACTTACATTAGAAGCGATTTTGAAATAAACTCTACATGTGCTTGAGCGAACCCCTTTAATTCTTCAAATGTTTGCCCACTTCCGCAATAATGCGCTACAAACCCATGTAATGATAAAAAGACAGACCATATCATCATTGTATCTATTCTTTTATTACATAAAGAAAAAACAACCTTTGCAAATTTTTCATAACTAACATTCGGGCCGTCTGCTAGACATTCCTTTAACTCATCATCTTTAATTAAAAACATAATTTCATAATGACTTTGATTTTTTAAACCAAACTCTATAAAACCAAATAAAACCGCTTTTAACTGATCTTCTTGAGATAAGTTTCTTTTACTAATCTCATCTAACTTTTTATTTAGCAATTGAAAGTCTTGTTCTACCATTGCATAAAAAAGTTCAGCTTTATTTTTAAAATGATAATAAATTGAACCATGGCTATAACCTAGTTCCGTCGCAATTTTACGCATTGAAGTGTGTTGATATCCTTGCTGTACAAATAAATCTCTGGCTGCATTCATAATCATTTCTCTTGTTAACTCTTGTTTGACTGCTCTTCTTGGCGACATTTTTTATACCTCACGATTTAATTAACCACTGTTCAATTATTATTATATATTTTTTCCAAAATAATGCAACTTATTTTTTTCAAAATATACATTTTTGAAATGATAGCATTATATCAAAGAATTTAGTATCATGATTCAAGACACTATTTAGAAATGAACGGAGGACATTATGAGCTTATTAACTGTTGAAAAATTAGGTCATACATTTGGTGATCGCACATTATTTAAAGACGTATCCATGCGCTTACTCGCAGGAGAGCATGTTGGATTAGTTGGAGCAAACGGTGTTGGTAAATCAACATTTATGAATATAATTACTGGTCAGCTTATTCACGATGAAGGTCGTGTAGAATGGACACCTGGTACAAATTATGGTTACTTAGATCAACATACAATTTTAACACCTGGTCGCACAATTCGTGATGTATTAGCAGATGCGTTTTTACCTTTATTTGAAAAAGAAAAAGCTTTAAATGAAGTTACAGAAAAAATGGGAACTGCTACAACAGAAGAGTTAGAGGAACTTCTTGAGCAAATGGCAGAAATACAAGATGCTCTTGAAGCAGGTGGTTTCTATTT